>NZ_RHPP01000256.1 GCF_003935715.1 Stenotrophomonas sp. 278
CAGAACGATCGCCGCCACGGCCCCCAACGCGGCCCCCTGGGTGACGCCCACGATGCCCGGGTCGGCCAGCGGATTGCCGAACAGGCCCTGCAGACTGGCGCCGGCCATCGCCAGCGAGGCCCCCACCAGCGCGCCCAGCAGGGCACGCGGGATGCGCAGGTTCCACACCACCGCCAGGTCGCGCGTACTGACCTGCGACGCATCCACCCACCCCAGCTTCACCCCGATCGCCTCTACCACCTCCATCGGCGGCAGACGCAGTGGCCCGACCGCGAACGAGGCGAGGATCGCGCCCAGCAAAGCCAGCGCCATGGTCAGCAGAACCCAGCCACCGGCCGAGCGTCGGGTACCACGCGACATCACGGCGAAGGCAACGCCGCCAGGGCTTTGGCCAGCGCCAGTGCGCCGCTGCCCGAGCCCACGCTGGTGGATTTCAGCTGTACATCGGGCATCACCCACACGCGGTTGGCGGCACCGGCCGGCGTCTGCTTCAAGGTCGGATACGCCTTCCACAGCCCGGCTTCTCCGCCGAACAGCTGCAGATCGTTCTCGGTGACCAGGATCACATCCGGTGCGGCGGCGACCACGCCTTCATTGCTGAGCGCCGAATAGTTCTGCACGCCAGCCTCGGTGCCGATGTTCACACCGCCGGCCAGTGCAATCAGCTTGCCCGACGCGCTGTCAGCCCCGGCCACCGTCGGCGCACCGCCGGCCCCGGTTGCCGACAGATGGATCACCCGTGGATGGCGCGCGCTGGCCTTTGCCACCCCCGCCGCTTCATCCAGCTGCGCCTGCACCTGCTTCGCCAGCGTCTCGCCAGCGTCCGCCGCGCCCAGCGCGGCGGCCACCTTGCGCACCTTGTCCGGGGCCGGTTGCAGGTCGTCCACCACCACCGCCGCTTCACCGGCACCCCGCAGCTTCTTCGCCAGTTCGGTGTGGCGGCGCAGGCTGTTGCCCAGGAACAGTGAGCCTTCCAGGCTCAGCACGCCCTCCACCCCGGTGGTCCGGTTGAACAGGAACTGCTTCGGCGCGTTGCGCCCGGACGCGGTGGCCGAGCGCAGCGGCGCGGCGTACACCTGCGGGCCCATGCCCAATGCTTCAATCACCGCAATGACATCGTCGCCCCCGGCGACGATCTTCGAGGTATCGGTCACCGTGACCGAGGCCCCGTCGTCGGAGGTGAGGGTGACCGGCAGCACCGGCGTGATTCCCTCAACACCCGGCACATCGGTCCCTGCCACACGCTGCCAGCCCGTCGGCAGTGCATCGGCCTTCGTCTCCCCGGATGCCGCGGCCGCCGAAGGTTCCGACTTCGCGGTTTCAGGTGCGACCGGTTTGTCGCCGCAGGCGGTCAGCGCGCCCACCAGGGCCAGCGCCAGCAGCGATTGAGGCAGGTTGATCGAAACACGCATCACGGTTCTCCAGATAAGCGCACGGGGCAAGTCCCCCGTGCGCGGGTTTCACTCAGCGGCGCTTGCTGATGCGGGTCACGCGGTCACCCTTGGGGTCTTCGGCCCCGCGCGACTTGTTGACCGCAAACACGTTGCCCTTGCCATCTTCGCTGACATGATTGGGGAAGGTGCCACCGTCCAGGTTGCCGATCACCTGGCCGTTGCCGTCGACGACGGTGACGGTGCCCGCACCGCGGTTGGTGACATAGGCCAGCCCGGACACGGGCTCGAAGGCCACGTTCAGGGCACCGGCACCCACCGCCACATCGTGCAGCACCTTGCCGCTGGCGATGTCCACGATGAGCAGGTTGTCGCTGCCCTGCGAGGCGACGTACAGACGATTGTTCTTTCCGTCCACGGCCACGCCCGAGGCGCTGACCGCATTGCCGAGGTCGATCACCTTGTCGACCTTGCCGCTGGCCACGTCGATCACTGCGGCTTCCGGGGTGCCCATGCTGACGGTGTAGAGCTTGCCGCCCGCCGTATCCAGCGTGAGGCTCATCGGCACGAACTTGCCTTCGTCCACACCCGATTCCAGGGTGATCGGCTCGAGCGCCTTGAGCGTCTTCGCGTCGAACACCGACAGGTGGTCCTCACCCGTGGCCGATGCGAACACCTTGCCACGCTGGCTGTCGATCACCACATCGCGGGCGTGCGGCACGGTGCCGACCGGGAACTGGTGCACCAGGCCCAGGTCCGACTGGCGGTACACCGCCACGGTGTCCTGGCGGGTGTTGCTGACCCAGACATTGCCGTTGGCGTCGTCCACGCCCACGCCGTAAACCGCGTACACGCTGCCGCCCTTCGCGTCCGGCACCTGGGCCGGGGTGATCGCCTTCACCACCTTCAGCGACTTCGGGTCGACCTTCAACAACTGCGACTGGGTCACCGGCGGACGGCCCACGGCCGAAGTGACATACAAGGCGTTGGCCGCGGGGCTGTACGCACTCTGGTAAAGGCCCTGGACGAGCTTGCCCGACGCCAGGTTGAAGGCCTTCTCGCCGCTGAGCGGCAGGTTCGGCGACACGCGCAGGGTGGCGA
>NZ_RHPP01000257.1 GCF_003935715.1 Stenotrophomonas sp. 278
CACGTACGCCCAGCGCAGCGCCGGTAGCACCAGCCCCGGCCGCACTGCCGTGGGATGCCCTGCTGCAGCGCGCCGGGCTGCGCAGCGGCTGGACCCTGCCGCTGGCGTGGGTGGTCAGCGGCGTGCTGCTGGCGTGGCTGGCCGCGGCACGCATCGGCACCGCGTGGATGTGGCCGATCACCCTGGCCCTGTCCGCGCTCGTACTGGGCGTGTGGCTGTCGCGCCGCATCCTCGGCGTTCAGCGCAGGCTGCTGCGCCAGTTGCCTGACTTCCTCGACAACCTGGTGCGCCTGACCGCCTTGGGCAACAGCCTGCAGATGGCGTTCCAGACCGCCAGCCAGCAGGTGCCCGTACCACTGCGCGGTTTGCTGGACGACACGCTTTCGGGCGCGCGCAGCGGGCTGGACCTGGACCGCGCGCTCAGCCAGGCCAGCCGTCCCTACCGCCTGGAAGTGCTCGATGTGCTGGCCGTGGTGTTGGGTGTGAGCATCCGCATCGGCGGCCGTTCCGATCAGATTCTGCAGCGCCTGAGCGATTTCATGCGCGACCTCGAACAGGCCCAGCAGGAGTTGATGGCAACCACCTCGGAAACCCGCATGTCGGCCTGGGTGCTGGGTCTGCTGCCGCCGCTGTGTGCGCTGCTGATGGCCATTGCCAGCCCGGACTTCTTCCAGCCGGTACTGCACGCGCCGCTCGGCCACAAGCTGCTCGGCGCGGCGCTGCTGCTGGAGTTGATTGGCGGCTTCCTGCTGTACCGACTGGCGCGTTCGCTATGAACGCGCATCCGCTGTGGTTCATCGCGCTGTTGCTGCTGGCTGCCGGACTAGGCCTGCTGGGCGTGGTCGCCTTGTTGCGTGGTGCCCGGCAGCAGCGACACGCGGCGGCGTTGCAAAGCGCATTGCACCCGCGCGAGTCAACCGCGGATGCCAGCGCGACGGCCAGCGCAGGCACCGCACCGTCCTCCCCTGCTTCCGACGGCGGCCCGCGCGGGCTGGGCTGGCTGGCCGCACTGGGCGAACACTTCCATGGGGGCCGTCTGCAGGCCGCGCTGCTGGCTCCAGAGGACCGGCTGCTGCTGGACCAGGCCGGCTGGAACACCCGCAGTGGCACCGCGATCTTCCTGGCCCTGCGCCTGCTGCTGGCGGTACTGTGCCTGCTGCTGGCGCTGGCCCTGTTCGACAGCAGCGGCGTGCAACGTATCGTGGTGATGCTGGCCGCGCTGGCGTTCGGCATCCTGCTGCCCAAGTTCGCGCTGCGCGCCTGGGCCAGACGGCTGCGCCAACGCGTCAATGCGGAACTGCCGCTGCTGATTGACCTGTTGCGCCTGCTGCAGGGCGTCGGCTTCAGCATGGACCAGAGCCTGCAGACCCTCGGCGACAAACTGCGCGGGGCGATACCGGTGCTGGGCCGGGAAATCCACCAGGCCAATATTGCCTACATGCACGGTCGTACCCGCGCGCAGTCGCTGCGGCGGCTGGGCGAGTCGTTCGACGATGAGGACCTGCGCAGCCTGGTGCAGCTGATGCTGCAGGTGCATGAGCATGGCGGCGCGGTGCAGGAGCCGCTCAAGCAGTTCAGCCTGCGCCTGCGCGAACACCGCCGCGCCACGTTGAAAGAGAAGGTCGGCAAGCTCTCGGTGAAGATGACCGTGGTGATGATGCTGACCCTGTTGCCAGCCTTGATGCTGGTGCTGTCCGGCCCGGCGATCATCGCCCTGGCCGACGCCATGACCAGACTGGGGTCCTGACATGCGTACGCACGTACTCCCGTTCCTGATGCTGATCGGCGCGACCACGCTGGCCGGCTGCAGCACCACTTCTGTTGCCCAGTACAAGCAGGATCCGGTCAGTCTGGCCGCACCGGAACGGCCGCCACAGGACGACAAGCAGCTGTATCTGGAACTGATCACCCAGATGCAGCGGCAAGGTGCGTGGTACGCCTCGCTGGCGCATGTGGACGCGTACCGCCAGCGTTACGGCGACAGCCCGGCGCTGCGCCTGCTGCAGGCCGACGCGCTGCGCGAAACCGGCCAGCTGCCGGGTGCGCAGACCCTGTACGCCAGCCTCATCAATGGCCCGCAGTCCGCGGCCGCATGGCATGGGCTCGGATTGATCGCGGTGCGTAACGGTGACGACACCCAGGCCGAGCAGGCGCTGGCCCGCGCGGTGCAGCTGCAACCGCTGAACACCGACTACCTCGGGGACCTGGGCTTTGCGCGCCTGCGCGCCGGCCAGCTGGAACAGGCACGCGAACCGCTGGCCAAGGCAGCGGAGCTCGCGCCGGGCAACGTCAAGGCCAACGCCAATCTGGCGGTGTACGCGCTGCTGCGCAATGACACCGCCACCGCGGAACGGATCTTCAACAGCGCGGCGCTGCCTGAGGCGGCGCGCCAGGAAGTGCGGCGGCTGGCGCAGCAGCTGCGTCTTCCTGCCGCGCGCGCCGAAGCCCCGGCCACCG
>NZ_RHPP01000258.1 GCF_003935715.1 Stenotrophomonas sp. 278
GCCTCGGCCTCGGCCGCGCGCGCCGCGGCGACGCCGGCGTCAGAGACGTCCATGGGTGCCGGGCGATCGTCCGGCGTGCGCGCACTTTCGGGTTGGCAGGAACATCCGCCCAGCAGCAGCGGCAGCAGGATCACGACTCGACGCATGGCAGACACTCCCCGGAATTGAGGGCAGTGTAGCGTTGGACACCCGGCCCAGGCGGTGTGTCAGCCGCGTTGGATCGCTTCCAGTGCGGCCAGCACCTCGTCCAGCTGCGGCTGCAATGCCGTCAGCGGGTGGCTGGTGTCCTGCGCATGGCGTCGGGCCAGGTCCTGCAGCAGCTGGGTGGCGACGATGGCTGCGGCACGTTCATCGCCGCTCAGGCCACTCTGGCGGCGCGCCGCTTCCAGCAGCCGCATCCAGTCCTGCTGGGCGCGGTGTTCCAGTTCGATGGTGCAGCGCCCACTGCACTGCAACCCATCCTTTTCAATCGGGGTGACGGTAATGCGGTAGCGCTGGGAGGTGCTGGTCATGGCGGCAGGCACGGGAGGGGACGTGTCCACCTTAGGCGGGGCGCGGCGCGGCGACGACAGGCGCGGCTGCACGCAGTGTTCCACCCTGTGCGTCTCAATCGTGCGACCGGAGCCGCAGAAGGCCGCTGGATGCGGCTTGGCGGCGTTGTGGGGCGCGTTGCCGGGTTTTGGCAACGCTGTGTTTCGCGTGGAGGCTAGCCCCAAAACGAAACGGGACGGCGATGGCCGTCCCGTTCCGGTGTTGCCTGGAGGCGCGCAGATTACAGCGCGGCGTCCTTGAGCTTCTTGAGCGGACGCACCTTCAGCTTGGTGGTGGCCGGCTTGGCGGCGAACCACTGCTCTTCCTTGGTGAACGGGTTGATGCCCTTGCGCTTCGGCTTGGCCGGAACGGCGACGGCAGTGATCTTCAGCAGGCCCGGCAGGGTGAAGCTGCCAGCGCCCTTCTTGTGCACCGAAGAGGCCACTGCGCTTTCCAGCGAGGCCAGCACGGCGCGGACGTCCTTGGCGACAACGCCAGAGGCTTCAGCGATGTGTGCAACCAGGCCGGACTTGGTCAGCACTTCCTTGATCGGCTTCGGAGCGGCCGGCTTGGCGGCTGCCTTCGTTGCGACTTTCTTCGCTGCCTTCTTCGGGGCAGCCTTCTTAGCGGTCTTTGCCATGGTTTCCTGTTCCGTAACGGTTGGTTGTTTGGTCGCGCCGAACCCCGTCGGCAAGCGAAATGTAGGGCAAGTCACCTGCGCCGCCAATAGGCAAACGCATAAATTTCAGGTTTTTTTGCATGTGCGGTTACCGCAGTGCATCAGGTCATGCCCTGAAAACAGGGTGGCACGACCGGGGAGGGGCGCGCTAGAGGGGGTGCGGTGGGCACGCCGGACCGACACCGTGCTAACGCGCGACGGTCTACGCTGGCCCGGCCATTCACCCCGCAGAGGACACATCAAATGGGCATTTCGCGTCACGCTAAAGCGCACTGGGAAGGTGACCTGAAGACAGGCAAGGGACAATTGAGCACGCCGCAGAGTGGCCTGCTGGACAACACCCGCTATGCCTTCAGCAGCCGTTTCGGCGATGAGAAGGGCACCAATCCGGAAGAACTGATCGCCGCCGCCCACGCCGGCTGCTTCACCATGGCGCTGTCGGCCAAGCTGACCGAAGCCGGTTTTCCGCCGACCACGCTCGACACCGAGGCAAAGGTGGATCTGTCGATGGAGGGCGGTCCGCAGCTCTCGCAGATCAGCCTGTCGGTCAAGGCGGTAGTGCCCGGCATTGACGAGACGCAGTTCCGCGCCGTGGCCGATGACGCCAAGCAGAACTGCCCGGTTTCCAAGGCATTGAGCGCAGTGCCGATCAGCCTCAAGGCCGAGCTGGCGAGCTGATTTGCGCAGGATGCCGTAGAGCCACGCCCTGCGTGGCTGTGGGCCTGGATCGAAATGGCGCAGCCACGCAGGGCGTGGCTCTACGGTCTTACCAGTTGATCGTGCCGGTGATCACCGTCTGCACCTGTCCACCTGACCACACATCGCCGTCCGCATCGATATGCAGATGCAGGCGCGCATCGTGGCCCACTTCGCGGCCCTGGCTGACCACATAGTTGCGGCCCTTACCCGGCAGCGCGTCGCGACTGTCCAGCCAGGCGGCCAGCACCGCATTGGCCGCACCTGAGGCGGCATCTTCAAAACGCCGGCCGTTGCCGACAAAGGCCCGCACCGCCAGGTCATGGTTGGCATCGGTGCTGCGCGCATAGGCAAAAACGCCCATGCTGCCAGTGCTTTCGGCGAGCTGCGCGACGGCGTCCCAGTCCGGCACCAGGCCACGCAGGGTGGCTTCATCGGCCAGCTCCACCACCCACCAGCTGCGCCCGCCGTCCATGCGTGCCGGCGGCAATGCGCCCAGGGCCCAGCCGCGCAGCGCGGCCTGC
>NZ_RHPP01000259.1 GCF_003935715.1 Stenotrophomonas sp. 278
GCAGTACCCGGCCCCGGGCGACCCGACGCTGGCCGCCGAGGTGGCCCAGCGCCTGGCCTCGGCCGGCCTGCCGACCATGCAGGACCCGCAGCGCGGGCTCGACCACGGTGCCTGGGTGCCGCTGCGCCTGCTGTATCCGGATGCGGACATTCCGGTCGTACCTTTGGCCCTGCAGCCGATGCTGGGGCCTGCCCATCAGTTTGCGCTGGGCCGCGCGCTGGCCCCGCTGCGCGAGGACGGCGTGCTGCTGATCGGTTCGGGCAGCATCACCCACAACCTGCATGACTTCCGCGCGTATCACAGCGGTGGCGAGGCCCCCTACGTGCGACCCTTCATTGAATGGGTCGAGCAGCGCCTGCAGGCCAACGATACCGAAGCGCTGCTGGACTACCGCCGCCAGGCTCCGTACGCGGAGCGTGCGCATCCCACCGACGAACACTTCCAGCCACTGCATTTCGCGATGGGGGCGGCCGGTGGCGAGCCGCTGGGTGCGCAGCGCATCGATGCCGGCATTGATGCCGGCATGCTGGCGATGGACATCTATCGCTTCGACGGCGCAGCGGCCTAGCGCCTGTCCGCCAACTGAGCCGGAGGTCGGTTGCCGTGTTCAGGTAGCAGCACCGGTGTGGTAGTTTTTTCAGCATGCATACGATTGAAGTGGTCCTGGCCATGCTGGTCGCCGTGGTGGCCAGCGGCTACCTGGTGCGCGTGTTGCCGCTGTCATTGCCATTACCGCTGGTGCAGATCGGCCTGGGTGCGGTCATTGCCGGCGTGTTCAATCGCGGCCACGCGCTGCAGCCGGAAATGTTCTTCCTGCTGTTCCTGCCGCCGCTGCTGTTCCTGGACGGCTGGCGCATTCCCAAGCAGGGGTTGTTCCGCGACAAAGGCGTGATCCTCGAGCTGGCGTTCGGGCTGGTGATCTTCACCGTGATCGGCGCGGGCCTGCTGATCCACTGGATGATTCCGGTGATGCCGCTGGGCGTGGCGTTCGCGCTGGCGGCGATCATCTCGCCGACCGACCCGGTGGCGGTGAGCTCAATTGCCTCGCGCATGCCGATTCCGAAGCGGCTGATGCATATTCTGGAAGGCGAGTCGCTGTTGAACGATGCCTCCGGTCTGGTCTGCTTCCGCTTCGCGGTGGCCGCGGTGATGACCGGTTCGTTCTCGCTGGCGACCGCCTCGCTGACCTTCCTGTGGGTGGCGGTGGCCGGCCTGGCCATTGGCGTGGCGGTCACCTTGGGCGTGTCCACCTTCCAGCGCTGGCTGTGGCGGCGCTTCGGCGAAGAACCGGGTGCGGCGCTGCTGGTCAACCTGCTGATCCCGTTTGCGGCCTATCTGCTGGCCGAAGAGGCAAAGGCCTCAGGCATTCTGGCGGCCGTGGCCGCCGGCATCACCATGAGCTACGTCGAGCTCACCGGTCGCGTCTCCGGCAGCATGCGGGTGCAGCGCACCGCGGTGTGGAACATGCTGCAGTTCAGCTTCAACGGCATCATGTTCGTGCTGCTGGGCGAGCAGCTGCCGGGCATCGTTGAGCGTGCGATCGACACGGTGAATGAGAGCGGCCACCACAGCGCGTGGTGGTTGCTGGTGTACGTGGTGGTGATCAACCTGGCGCTGGTGGCGCTGCGCCTGTTGTGGGTGTGGCTGTCGCTGCGCTGGAGCCTGCTGCGCGCGCGCCACCGCGGCGAAGAACGCCCGGTGACCCCCTGGCGGGTGGTGGTGGCGACCTCGGTAGCCGGCGTGCGCGGTGCGATCACCCTGGCCGGCGTGCTCACCCTGCCGTTGTTCCTGCCGGATGGATCGGCATTCCCGGCGCGTGACCTGGTGATTTTCCTGGCCGCGGCGGTGATCCTGTTCTCGCTGATCGGGGCCAGCGTGGCGCTGCCGCGCCTGCTGAAGGGACTGCAGCTGCCGGCCGACTCGGGTGATCGCAAGGAAGAAGACCTTGCGCGACGGCTGGCATCCAAGGCCGCCCTGGCCGGCGTGGAGCGCATGCGCCAGCAGCTGGTGCAGAACCAGAACACCGAGAACGTGCAGCTGTACAACGACGCTGCTGCGCGGGTGAGCCTGCTGTACCAGCGCAACCTGGAGAAGGAACACGGGCCCGATGCGGACCCGGAGAAGGTGAAGCGGATGGAGCAGGGCTACCGCCAGCTGCGCAACGCCGGGCTCACCGCCGAGCGCGAGGAGCTGTTCCGGCTGACCCGGCGCGGGAGCATTTCCGATGAGATCTCGCGCAAGCTGATCCGCAATCTGGACCTGCTGGAGACCCGGCAGCGGGAATGACGGTGGGGTGGTATCGGTAGCGCCGGCCGTTGGCCGGCCCGGGGGGTAGCGCCGGGCCGCCCCCCCCCCGGCCCTCACGCACAAAACCCGGGGGGGGGTGTGTTTGGGTGGTTGTCGCTATAAACGGGGTG
>NZ_RHPP01000025.1 GCF_003935715.1 Stenotrophomonas sp. 278
GCATCCACGGCGGCCCAGACCTTGAGCGCATCGACGGTCGCCGCGACGTCGTGCACGCGCAGGATCATCGCGCCGCGCTGGGCGGCAATCAGGTGCGCTGCGACCGAACCGGCTACGCGGTCACGCGGCTGTTCGCGCCCGGTGAGCTCGCCGATGCTGCGCTTTCGCGACAGCCCGGCCAGCATCGGCACACCCAGCTCCAGAAAGCGTTCGGAGCGGGCCAGCAGGGCCATGTTGTGCTCGGTGGTCTTGCCAAAGCCAAAACCGAGGTCGATCACCAGGTTCTTTTTCGCGATGCCGGCCATCTCGGCCGAGAACATGCGCTCGGCCAGGAAACGGTGCACCTCGGCGACCACGTCGTCGTAGTGCGGGGTGTCCTGCATGCTGCCCGGCTCGCCCTGCATGTGCATCAGCACCACCGGCACCCCCAGTTCGGCGGCTGCAGCCAGCGCGCCGTCCTGACGCAGCGCGTGGATGTCGTTGATCATGCCGGCACCCGCGGCCACGGCCGCGCGCATCACTTCCGGCTTGAAGGTGTCGATGCTGATCGGCACCTGGGTGCGTTCGGCCAGCGCCTGGATCACCGGCACCACCCGGCGCAGTTCTTCTTCGACCGACACCGGCGCGGCACCGGGGCGGGTGGATTCGCCGCCGATGTCGAGCAGGTCGGCCCCTTCGGCCACCAGTTGCAGGCCATGCGCCACCGCCGCGTCGGTGGTGTCGTGCGCGCCGCCGTCCGAGAACGAATCCGGGGTGACGTTGACGATGCCCATCACACGCGGGCGATCCAGTCGCAGTACGCGGCCGCCGCAGTCAAGCTGGGGAGAAGTGTCGAACATGGGCCATCCACGAAATACGCCAGCGCACAGTTTACGCTGGTGCCCCCGGGTAACCGTCAGAAATCGCCGAGCTTGGCGTTGTCGGTCGGATTGCCCAGCCATTCGGCCAGGTCGCTGCCGATGGCGGTCACCACGCGCTCGAGCACGTCGCAGGAGCCCTTGAAGCCGCCAAAGGCCCCGCCGCGCGAGACACGACGCGCGGTCACCGTGGCCACCTTCTGGCCGTCGTCCAACAGCACGCCACGCACGGTGGCTGACTTGAAGTGTCCGCTGAAGGCATTGCCCGCACTCTGCGCTTCCACCAGTTCCAGTTTCAGTACCCGGCCCTGCTCGCCGAGCTCGCCACTGAATTCAATGGTGTTGCCGAACTTGGCCGCGTTGCTGCCCAGCGCGGTCGCCAGCTGCGCGCCCATGCGGCACTCCGCCTTGATGTTGTCGGCGATATAGGCCGAGTCGGAGAACGGAACCGGGTCCTGCACCTGGACGGTGGCAGCGAACGCGGGCGAGGCACAGCACAACAGCGCGGCAGCGGCCGCGCGGATCGGATGACGCATGGTATTCCCCCTGGAATGATGTCCACGGCCGCGTCATGCGACCGTGCCCGCGCATCGTGCCCAGTGCGGTGCCTTCACGCAAGGGAGATTCAGCCTTTGCGGCGCTTGTGATCCAGGTACAGGGTCTTGGCCACGCTCAGGCCGATGCCGAGCGCCACGCCAATGCCGATGCCGAGCAGGTAGTTTTCCGTGGTCAGGCCGACGGCGGCACCGACGACGGTGGCGATCACCATCTCAGTGGTGTGCGAGATCGGGGGCGGTGGGGTGGACATGAAGGGTTCCAGATGAAGAAGGCCGGGTTGCCCCGGCCTTCGTGAGTCGTGCAGTGATGCTCAGTGCTGCTCGGCAGGACCGGCGATCGGCGGCACCGGACGGGCGTCGCCGCCCTTGTCGTTGCTGCCACCTTCGCTCTTGTTGTTCGACTTGCCCCAGCCGGCCGGCGGCGGCGGATCGCGACCTTCCATGATGGCGTCGATCTGCGGCGCGTCGATGGTCTCGTACTGCAGCAGCAGCTGCGACATCGCGTGCAGCTTGTCGGCGTTGTCGGTCAGCAGCTGGGTGGTACGGGCGTAGGCCTTGTCCAGGATGGTGCGGACCACTTCATCGATGCGGCGGGCGGTGTCGTCGGACACGCTCTTGTGCTGGGTGACCGAACGGCCGAGGAACACCTCGTCGTCTTCTTCGCCGTAGGCGATCGGGCCAAGCTCGTCCGACAGGCCCCACTTGGTGACCATGTTGCGGGCCATCTTGGTGGCGCGCTCGATGTCGTTGGAAGCACCGGTGGTGACCTTGTCGGCACCGAAGATCAGCTCTTCAGCCACGCGGCCGCCGTACAGCGAGCACAGCTGCGATTCGATCGCCACGCGGTTCATCGAGTACTTGTCGCCTTCCGGCAGGTACATGGTCACACCCAGCGCACGGCCGCGCGGAATGATGGTGACCTTGTAGACCGGGTCGTGCTCGGGAACCAGACGGCCGACGATGGCGTGGCCGGCTTCGTGGTAGGCGGTGAGGGTCTTCTCCTCCTCGCTCATGGCCATCGAACGGCGCTCGGCACCCATCAGGATCTTGTCGCGGGCACGGTCGAAGTGATCCATGCGGACCTCCTTCTCGTTGCCACGCGCGGCGAACAGGGCGGCCTCGTTGCAGAGGTTGGCCAGGTCCGCACCGGAGAAGCCGGGGGTACCACGTGCAATGACCATCGGCTCGACGTCATCGGCCAGCGGCAGCTTGCGCATGTGCACGCGCAGGATCTGCTCGCGGCCCTTGACGTCGGCCAGGCCGACCACGACCTGGCGGTCGAAGCGGCCCGGACGCAGCAGCGCCGGATCCAGCACGTCCGGACGGTTGGTGGCAGCGATGACGATGACGCCTTCGCCCCCTTCAAAGCCGTCCATTTCCACCAGCAGCTGGTTCAGGGTCTGCTCGCGCTCGTCGTGACCGCCACCCAGGCCGGCACCACGATGGCGACCGACGGCGTCGATTTCGTCAATGAAGATGATGCACGGTGCCTGCTTCTTGGCCTGCTCGAACATGTCGCGCACGCGGCTGGCACCGACACCGACGAACATTTCGACGAAGTCCGAACCGGAGATCGAGAAGAACGGCACCTTGGCCTCGCCGGCAATGGCGCGGGCCAGCAGGGTCTTGCCGGTACCCGGCGGACCGACCATCAGCACGCCGCGCGGGATCTTGCCGCCCAGCTTGGTGAACTTGCTCGGGTCGCGCAGGAAGTCGACGAGTTCGCCCACTTCTTCCTTGGCCTCGTCGCACCCGGCGACGTCGGCAAAGGTGACCTTGATCTGGTCTTCGCCCTGCAGCTTGGCGCGCGATTTGCCAAAGGACATCGCGCCCTTGGCACCGCCGCCGCCGCCCTGCATCTGGCGCATGATGAACAGCCAGAAGCCGATGATCAGGATGACCGGCAGGAAGTTCATCAGGATGGCACCCAGCGAGATGCCACTGGAGGGCTCTTCCTGGACGATTTCCACGTTCTTGCCGCGCAGCACGTTGATCAGGTCGCGGTCGAAGGGCGCGGTGATGGTGGCCGTCTGGCCGCTGCGCGTGGTGTAGGAGATCTGGCTGGTGCCGGCGCGGCCTTCACCGCCGAAGGTCACCTTCTGGACGTTGCCACTGTCCACCTGGTCCAGGAACTGCGAGTACGTGGCACCGGAGGCCCCTGCACCGCTGGTCTTGGGCGAGAAGCTCTGGAACACGACCATCAGCACCACGGCCACGACCACCCATAGCAGGAGGTTCTTGGTCAAGTCGTTCATCCTCATTGGCTCCGTGGTTCCTCTAATGCCTGACGCGATTGGTATGGTCGAGCTTACTTGATCTGGGATCGTTTGCCCTGCCCCAGGGCATAGACCTCGGGCGAGCGCTTACGCGAGGCTTCAGGCTTGCGGATGACCACCTTGTCGTACCGCCGGCGCATTTCACGCACGTAGTCGTCAAAGCCCACGCCCTGGAACAGCTTGATCAGGAACGCGCCACCGGGCTTGAGGTGGTTGTCGGCAAAATCCAACGCCAGCTCGGCCAGGTGCATCATCCGCGGCTGGTCCACCGCGTCCATGCCACTCTTATTGGGGGCCATGTCGGAAAGCACAAGGTCCACCGGCTGGTCGCCCAGCATGGCTTCAAACTGCGATAGGACCGACTGTTCCCTGAAATCGCCGTGAAGGAACTCCACCCCGGCCAGCGGCGGCATCTCCAGAATGTCCAGGGCCAGGACCCGGCCGGTGTCGCCGATCTGGCGGCGGACCTGCTGGGACCAGCCGCCGGGGGCTGCGCCGAGGTCGACCACCACCATATGCGGCTTCAGCAGCCGGTCACGTTCGAGCAGCTCCTCCAGCTTGTAGGCCGCGCGCGAGCGCATGCCCTCTGCCTGCGCCTTCTTCACGAAGGGGTCGGAAAAGTGCTCTTTCAACCAACGTTGACTGCTTTTGCTGCGCGTTGCCATGGGACTGGGGGCCTTTTGGGACGGTCATGATACCCTGATCGCCCTGATTAACCGTCCGTTCCTGAATGTCTACTGCCCTCACCTCCTCCCAGACCCGCTTCCTCCGCGGCCAAGCCCACGATCTGAAGGCCCTGCTGCAGATCGGCGGAAAGGGGATCACCCCGGCTTTCCTGGCTGAACTGGAGGAGGTGCTGGAGCGCCATGAGCTGGTGAAGGTGAAGGTCGGTGCGGAAGACCGCGACACCCGCGACGCCATGGTTGCCGAGCTGACCGAGGCCACCGGCAGCGCGCTGGTGCAGCGGATCGGCCACACCGCCGTGCTGTACCGCCCGAGCAAGGAACAGCGCAAGATCGTGCTGCCGCGCGGCTGATCCGGTCATGCAGCTCAGCCACGAACTGCCCGATTACGCCTACACGCTGCGCGCCGCCAGTGGCCACAGCGCCACGGTGAACGACAAGGCGCTGGCGGCGAGCTTCATCCTCACCCCGGACCGGCTGGTGGAAAACTGGCCGGTGGCGGTGGGCGCGGCGTTGACCGTGGCCGACCTGGAGCCCGTGCTGGCGCTGGAGCCGGAACTGATCGTGCTGGGCACCGGGGACACCCAGGTGTTCCCGTCAGCCGAGGTGCTGGGCCGCTGCCTGGCCCGCGGCATCGGGCTGGAAGTGATGAACAACCAGGCTGCGGCGCGGACCTTCAACCTGCTGGCCGCCGAAGGCCGCAAGGTCGCCGCCGCGTTCATGTTGGCGGGTTGAGGCCGGGCCGAACGTTTTCCGTAGAGCCACGCCCTGCGTGGCTGCGCGGCAATCGTTAACGGCGCAGCCACGCAGGGCGTGGCTCTACGGTCGATCTGGCCCCCCATAAAGGCGGCATTGGCGCTCAGCGCGCCGGCAGGTACTGCTGCGGGTCGACCGGCTTGCCGTTGTAGCGGATCTCGAAGTGCAGCATGTCGCGGGTGGTGCCGGTGCGGCCCATTTCCGCAATCTGCTCGCCGGCCTTCACGTTCTGGCCTTCGTTGACCAGACGCTTGCGGTTGTGGCCATAGGCCGACAGCCACTGCTCGTTGTGCTTGATGATGATCAGCTCGCCAAAGCCGACCAGTCCGGCACCGGAATACACCACCACGCCCGGGGCGGTGGCCCGCACCGGCTGGCCGCTGGTGCCGGCAATGTCGATGCCCTGCTTGGTCACGTCGGCTGCCACATAACGCCCCACCAGCGCGCCATCGGCCGGCCAGCGCCAGTTGATGTTGTTCTTGATCGGGGTGTTGGTCGGCACCGGGGCTGGCGTGGGAGCCGGCGTGCTGGTGCCCGGACGCGGCGCGGTGACCACGGTGGTCGGGGCGCGGCCCGGCGTGGCACCACCTGGATACAGGCGGATCCGCTGCCCGGGATAGATGGTGTAAGGCTCGCTCAGCCCGTTCCATGCGGCCAGATCACGCGGGGTGATGTTGTGGATGCGGGCCAGCGCATACAGCGTGTCGCCCTTGCGCACGGTCGCGGTCTGGCCCGGCTTGGCGACCGAGGTCTGCGGGGTGCTGTGTCCGCCACGGGGACCAGAGGACTTGACCACGGTGGCAGTGCCGCACGCACTCAGGGTGACCGCTACCGCCACGGCCGTGGCCAGCTTCAGCCCGATGTTCCAACGCTGTGCACTCATGCGAATTTCGCCCTCCAGACAAGCCAGCCAATCAGCAGCACCACCAGCGCGGTCGCAATCCAGCCCAGCGGTTCGATCCAGCGACGTAACGCCGCTTCAGCACGCGCGCCACCGATGCGGATCACCGCCGCCAGCACATACACGCGTTTGCCACGGCCGATCAGCATGCTCAGCACATACTGCGGCATCGGCACGCCGACAATACCCGAGGCCCAGGTGAAGACCTTCATCGGGATCGGCATGAAGCCGCCCAGCACCAGGAAGGTGAAGACCGCCCACGGCGATTCGGCCATTTTTTCCTGGACGATGGCGATGCCGCCTTCGATGCTGGGCAGCATGCCCAGGGCGGCGAACAGCGGCTTGACTGCTTCGAATGCGAAATGGCCCAGTGCGTAACCGACCAGCGCGCCGGCCATCGACCCGGCCAGGCTGAGCGTGGCGAACCACCAGCCGCGCCTGGGCTGGGCCACGCACATCGGGGCCAGCATGACTTCCGGCATCACCGGGAAGATGATGGCTTCAATGAAGCTCAACACGGTGAGATAGGTCGGGGCGCGCTCGTGCGCGGCCCACTTCATTGCCCGCTCGTACAGCGGACCAAAAATCTTCATGAAACGCAGCTCCTTGAATTCAGTCCAGCATGCCAGACAGCAGGGGAACGAACGTGACCGGCGCCAATACCTCATGCGCCACGCTGCCGTCCTCGCGGCGGGTCAGCTGGACCAGCGACTGCGCGCCGGGCCCGCCTACGGGGGCCACCAGGCGCCCGCCCACTGCCAACTGCTCGACCAGCGCATCGACCAATGCCGGCGCAGCGGCGGTGACCACGATGGCGTCGAACGGACCATGTTCAGGCCAGCCGATGCGTCCGTCGTCATGCTTGCTGCGGATGTTCATGCCCAATGCGCGGAAGCGCTTGCGCGCCTGCCGCAGCAGGTCGCCGATGCGCTCGACGGTGTACACCTCCAGGCCCAGTGCGCCGAGCACGGCGGCTTGGTAGCCCGAGCCGGTGCCCACTTCCAGTACCTTCTTGGGCGCGCTCTGCAGCACCGCTTCGGTCATCCGCGCCACCACCCAGGGCTGGGAGATGGTCTGGCCATGGCCGATCGGCAGCGCGGTGTCTTCGTAGGCACGCGAAGCCAGCGCTTCGTCGATGAACAGATGCCGCGGCACCACACGGATGGCATTGAGGGTGGTTTCGTCGACGATGCCGCTTTCGCGCAGGCGATCGACCAGGCGGTCGCGCACGCGCTGCGAGGTCATGCCGATACCGACCGCTTCCGGTTGCAGGCGCAGGCGCTGGCTCATGCCGGCTGATCCAGCGACGCGGTCAGCCCGCCGACCCAGCTGGCGACCTTCTCCAGCGCCTGGTAGCGGGTCAGGTCGACCTGGATCGGGGTGATCGAGATATGCCCGCTGCGCACCGCGTGGAAATCGGTGCCGGGACCGGAGTCCTGCTCACGACCGGCCGGGCCGATCCAGAACACTTCGTTGCCGCGCGGGTCGCGCTGCGGAATGCAGCCTTCGGCACGATGCCGGTTGCCCAGCCGGGTGACTTCGAAGCCACGCACCTGGTCCCATGGCAGGTCCGGCACATTGACATTGAGGATGGTGTCGGCGGGCAGCGGGTCGGCCTTGAGCCGGGCGACGATTTCCACCGCGGCACGGGCCGCGGTTTCAAAGTGCTTCGGGTCGTGGTTGTGTGTGACCAGCGAGACCGCCACCGCAGGCAGGCCGAGGAAGCGACCTTCCATCGCCGCCGACACGGTACCGGAGTAGATGACGTCATCGCCCAGATTGGCGGCATTGTTGATGCCTGACACCACGATGTCCGGCTCGTAGTCGAGCATGCCGGTCAGGGCCAGATGCACGCAGTCGGTCGGGGTGCCCGCCACCGCGCAGGTGTAGTGGTCCACGCGCTTGGTGCGGATCGGCAGGTCAAGGGTGAGCGAGTTGCTGGCCCCGGAGCGGTCGCGATCCGGGGCAACCACCATCACTTCATGCCCGGCCTCGCGCAATACGCTGGCGAGCATCCGGATGCCCGGCGCATCGACACCGTCGTCATTGCTGACCAGGATCCGCATCTCCGATTTAACCGCTTGATTTTTCAAGACTTCGATTCCATCACTCTGCTGCGTTGGCGTGACCGGCACTCCCCTCTCCCGGGATCACCCGCCACGCAAGTGCGTCCGCTATTGTGCCGCATGCGGACAGATCGTCCTACCCTGCCGAAAGGTAGGCAGCGCCGATTCAGCACATTAGGCTGTACGCATGTCACATTCTGAAGACGAAGATCCGGCGGCCCTGTTCCGCGCGGCCATTGGCGAGGTGAAGCCGCTGCGCAAGCCGGTGGCGACGCCCCCCTCCACGCCGCGGCCGAAGCCGCGCGCGCGCATGGCTGAACAGGATGATGCCGAGGCCCGGGGCGAATTCGCGCAGCTGCTGCGCAGCAGTTCACCGCTGGAGGCGGGCGACACCGCCAGCTACCGGCGCGAGAACCTGCCGGCGCGGATGTTCCAGCGGCTCAAGCGCGGGCAGTACTCGGTGCAGGACGAACTGGACCTGCACGGGGCGACCGCCGCGCAGGCCGAGAACCTGCTGCGCCAGTTCCTGGCTGACGCGCATGCGCACGACCATGGCTGTGTGCGCATCATTCATGGGAAAGGGCTGCAGTCCGATGGCGGTGCGCCGGTGTTGAAGAACCTTGTCGACCGGCTGCTGCGGCAGCGCAATGACGTGCTGGCGTTTCATTCGGCCCCGCCGGGGCAAGGCGGAACCGGGGCGGTGCTGGTGTTGCTGGCGAACCGGTAGGGGCGCACGACCAACGGTCGTGCGCTACCGGTAGGTCACGACCGTTGGTCGTGACCGCACGTTCAATCGGGCGACACGGCTCCGCCTACGTCCTGCACCGGGCCCAGCTCGTGCAGCACGGCGGTGGCGTAACAGCCCGGCGGCAGCGCAAAGCTCAGTTCCAGCACATCCGGCTGCAGCCACTGATGCTGCATCAACGCCGGGCGCAGCCGCAGCGCGCGCCGCTCCTGCTTCAAACGCGCGTCCTCCAGCCCGGCACGCAGCTGCAGTGACTGCTCGTCACTGATCGCGCCCCGTTCCAGCGCAGCGGCATCGCCCGTGCTGCGCAGCTCACCCTCGCCCCACAACGGGCCGCTGGGGTGAATATCGAAACGCGCCAGTCGCTCCGCCAGCGCGTCACTCCACGCCTCCGGCCCGAACACGCTGCGGCTGCCATCCAGCATCCAGACCTCGCCGTCCAGCGCGGTGTCCCACGTCCCCTGCTCCACCCGTGCCGCCAGCACCTGGTTGAACAGTGCCGAGCGTGCGGCCGACAACAGCAGCGAGCGCTGGTCCTTGCGCATGCGCCGCCCCTGGAACATCGCCAGCGCGGCCGGCACGTTGCCGCCGTCGCGGCCGAAGCGCTGCTCGCCGAACCAGTTGGGCAGGCCGCGCGTGGCGATCTGGGCCAGACGTGCATCGATCAGGGCGGCATCGCCCTGCACGTCACGCAGCACCAGTTTGAAACGGTTACCGGCCAGCGCGCCGCGCTGCAGCTTGCGGTTGTGCCAGGTCGACTCCAGTACCTCGATCTCGGCATCATTCAGCAGCGCCGGATCCGGCGCGACGCGCTTGGGCAGATGCACGCTGAAGCGCTGGGTCGTCACCGCGTGGCGGTCTTTCATTCCCGCGTAGCTGACGCCCATCTCCGGCAGCCCGGCCCAGCGCGCGATCTGCCTGGCCACATGCACCGTGTTGGCTCCGCGCTTGCGCACGGTCAGCAGCAGATGCTCGCCCTCCCCGCTTGGCTCGAACGCGGGCAGTTCGTCAACCTGGAAATCTTCCGGCGTGGTACGGATCTTCCCGGTGAGCAGCGGCGCGCCAAACGCCAGCGGCAACGGAATCACAGCGCCACCAGCAGCACCACGGCCTGCGCGGCGATGCCTTCGCTGCGACCGGTGAAGCCCAGCTTTTCGGAGGTGGTGGCCTTCACACTGACCGTGTCCAGCGCATTGCCGAGCAGCCCGGCAATGCGCTCGCGCATGGCCAGCGCGTGCGGGCCGACCTTGGGCCGCTCGCAGATCACCGTGATGTCGGCATTGCCGACCTGCCATCCGCGCTCGCGCAGCAGGCTGTTGCAGTGCTGCAGGAACTGGCTGCTGTCGGCGTCCTTCCAGCGCATGTCCGACGGCGGAAAGTGCTGGCCGATGTCACCCAGCGCAAGTGCGCCCAGCATGGCATCGCACAGCGCGTGGAGAATCACATCGCCGTCGCTGTGCGCCAGCACGCCGCAGACGTGCGGCACGCGCACGCCGCCGAGCATGATGTGGTCGCCCTCGCCGAAGGCGTGGACGTCGTAACCCTGGCCGATACGGACCGGGGGAAATGCAGGCGTATTCATGACCTAGACCTAACGTAGAGCCGGACTTGCCCGGCTTGGCAATACAAAATCACGATCCGCGTCGCGACAACTCGAACTCAAAACGGGACAGATCAGCCGGCGTGGTGACCTTGAAGTTGTCTTCATTGCCCTCCACCAGCAAGGGACGCAGACCCTGCCGCTCCATCGCCATGGCTTCGTCGGTGATCTCGACACCGGCGGCGGCGGCCTCCTGCAGAGCGCGCGCCAGCTGATGCCGGCGGAACAGCTGCGGGGTCAGCGCACGCCACAGGCGGGCACGCGGCTCGGTGCCGTCGATGCCACCATCGTCGCCAGCGCGCTTGAGGGTATCGCGCACCGGTGCGGCCAGAATCGCACCGACCGGATCATTGCGTCCCACTTCCAGCAGGCGGCCAAGGTCGGCAGCGGCCAGGTTCGGGCGTGCGGCATCGTGCACCAGCACGAACTCGTCGGCGCGCACGTCTTCCGGCAGGGCCTGCAGCCCGGCGAGCACCGATTCCGCGCGGGTAGCCCCGCCGGCGCAGGTCAGGATGGGCTTGTCGGCCAATGTCACCCAACCGGGCCAGTCGGCGTCGTTCTCGGCAATGACCACCATCGCCCCGGCCACCGCCGGATGCGAGAGCAGCGCTTCCAGGGTATGCGCCAGCAGCACACGATCACCCGCGACCAGATACTGCTTGGGCGTCGCCCCGCCAAAGCGGGTACCGCGACCCGCGGCCGGAACCACCGCCCAGATGCCGCCCATCAGGGCACCTCCGGAGCCGGGTTGCCGGGGTCGGCATGGAGCACGGCGGGCGCACGCGGCGCGGCGACCGGCGCGTTCTCGACCACGCGGTAAAACTTCTCGCCAGGCCGGATCATGCCGAGCTCGCTGCGCGCGCGCTCCTCGATGGCGGCCTCGCCTTCCTTGAGGTCTTTCACCTCGGCAGCGAGCGCGTCATTGCGCTGCTGCAGGCCTTCATTGTCGCGTTTCTGGCTTTCGACCTGGGCCTCGAGCACCATCACTTCACCCGAATTGCCCGGGCCGAACCAGAAGCGGTACTGCAGCCATGCCAGCAGTACCGCGAGCACCAGCAGCAGCCAGCGCCAGTTGCGCATGGGGTCAGCGCTTCAGCGAAACGAACGCGTCACGCCCGGCGTAACGCGCGCCAGCACCGAGAGCTTCCTCGATGCGCAGCAACTGGTTGTACTTGGCCACGCGGTCGCTGCGGCACAGCGAGCCGGTCTTGATCTGGGTGGCGGTGGTGGCCACGGCGATGTCGGCGATGGTGGTGTCTTCGGTTTCGCCCGAACGGTGCGAGACCACGGCTGCGTAGTTGGCGCTGTGGGCCATGGCGATCGCTTCGAGGGTCTCGGTCAGGGTACCGATCTGGTTGACCTTGATCAGGATGGCGTTGGCGGTGCCCGACTCGATGCCTTCCTTGAAGATCTTCGGGTTGGTCACGAAAAGGTCGTCGCCGACCAGCTGCACCTTGCCGCCGATGCGGTCGGTGAGCAGCTTCCAGCCCGCCCAGTCGTTCTCGGCCAGGCCGTCTTCGATGGTGATGATCGGGTACTGCGCGGCCCAGTCGGCGAGGAAGTCGACGAACTGCTCGGAGGTCAGGCGCTTGTTCTCGCCGACCAGGTTGTACTTGCCGTTCTCGTAGAACTCGCTGGAGGCTACGTCCAGACCCAGCAGCACGTCCTCACCGGCGGTGTAGCCGGCCTTGCCGATCGCTTCGAGGATGGTGTCCAGCGCTTCGACGTTGCTGCGGAAGTCCGGGGCGAAACCGCCCTCGTCGCCCACGGCCGTGCTCAGGCCGTGGCCCTTCAGCACCGACTTCAGCGAGTGGAAGATCTCGGTGCCAGCGCGCAGCGCTTCGGAGAACGAGGTGAAGCCGACCGGCAGCACCATGAACTCCTGGAAGTCGACGTTGTTGTCGGCGTGCGCACCGCCGTTGATGATGTTCATCATCGGCACCGGCAGGGTGACATCGCGGCCCTGGGCCAGGTACTGCCACAGCGCCTGCTTCTTCGACCCAGCCACCGCGTGGGCGTTGGCCATCGAGACCCCGAGCAGCGCGTTCGCGCCCAGGCGGCCCTTGTTCTCGGTGCCATCGAGGTCGATCAGGCGGCGGTCCAGGCCTTCCTGGTCGGCCGCATCAAAGCCCTTCAGTGCGGCGGCAATGGTCGTGTTGACGTTGCCGACGGCATTGCGCACGCCCTTGCCCAGGTAGCGGGTCTTGTCGCCATCACGCAGCTCCACCGCTTCCTTGGTGCCGGTCGAGGCACCCGACGGCACGGCGGCGCGGCCGAACGAACCGTCCTCCAGGGTGACTTCGGCTTCCAGCGTGGGATTGCCACGGCTGTCGAGGATTTCACGGGCATGGATGCTGCGGATCGCGGTCATGGCGGGCCAAATTCCAGTCAGAAAGGGAGAGCGCCACCTGCGGTGGCGCGTGAAACGTCCGCGTGATTATTACCCAGCGGCGCGCGCGAAGCCACGCACGGCGTAGCTGCGCTTCAGCGCGCGGCTTTGCGCTGGCGGGCGGCGCTGATGAAACCGATGAACAACGGGTGGCCATCGCGCGGGGTGGACAGGAACTCCGGGTGGGCCTGGCAGGCCAGGAACCAGGGGTGCTGGGCCTGCGGCAGCTCGACGACTTCAACCAGGGTGTCGTCCATCGACTTGCCGGCAATGACCAGCCCGGCGTCTTCCAGCTGGGTGCGGTAGCGGTTGTTGAACTCGTAACGATGGCGGTGGCGCTCGGCAACCACGTCCCTGCCGTACAGCTCGCGGGCCAGGGTGCCCGGCTTCAGACGCTGCTCCTGCAGGCCCAGGCGCATGGTGCCGCCGAGGTCGCTCTTGTCGTCGCGCTTTTCAACGTCGCCAGTGGCGGTGCGCCATTCGGTGATCAGGCCGATCACCGGGTTCGGCGACTGGCGGTCGTTCTCGGTGCTGTTGGCCCCTTCCAACCCGGCCACATGGCGGGCGTAGTCGACCACGGCGGCCTGCATGCCGTAGCAGATGCCGAAGTACGGCACCTGCTGTTCGCGGGCGTACTTCGAGGTCAGCACCTTGCCTTCAAAGCCACGGTCACCGAAGCCGCCCGGCACCAGGATGCCGTCCACGTCCTTCAAAGCGGCCATGTCGGTGCCTTCCAGGTCCTGTGCTTCCAGCCACTTCAGGTTGACCTTGGTGCGCTGGCGCAGACCGCCATGCTTGAGCGCCTCGCCGACCGACTTGTACGCGTCCTGGTGGTCCACATACTTGCCGACCACGGCGATGGTGACTTCGTCCTGCGGGTTCAGCGTGGCATCCAGGGCGGCCTGCCATTCGTGCAGGTCAGCCGGGCCGGCCTTGTCGCCCAGCTTGAGCTGGTTGATGACGATCTCGTCCAGGCCCTGCTCGTGCAGGCCGAACGGAATGCGGTACAGCACATCGACGTCGGGCACGCTGATGACGGCACGTTCGGAGACGTTGGTGAACTGGGCGATCTTGCGGCGCTCCGAATCCGGCACCGGCTGCTCCGACCGGCACAGCAGCACGTCCGGCTGGATGCCGATCGAGCGCAGTTCCTTGACCGAGTGCTGGGTCGGCTTGGTCTTCAGCTCACCGGCCGCGGCGATGTACGGCACCAGGGTGAGGTGCATGAACAGGGCCTTTTCCGGGCCGCGCTCGGTGCGCACCTGGCGGATGGCTTCCAGGAAGGGCAGCGATTCGATGTCGCCGACCGTGCCCCCGATTTCAACCAGGGCCACGTCGAAGCCTTCGGTGGCCTCGTCCATGCAGCGGCGGATTTCATCGGTGATGTGCGGAATGACCTGCACGGTGGCACCGAGATAGTCGCCACGGCGCTCCTTGCGGATGACGTTCTCGTAGATGCGACCGGTGGTGACCGAGTTCTTGCGGCTCAGGCGGGTGCGCACAAAGCGCTCGTAGTGGCCGAGGTCAAGGTCGGTCTCGGCACCATCGTCGGTGACATACACCTCGCCGTGCTGGAACGGGCTCATGGTGCCCGGGTCGACGTTGATGTACGGGTCGAGCTTCATCATCGTGACCTTCAGGCCACGCGCTTCGAGAATGGAGGCCAGTGACGCGGCGGCAATGCCTTTGCCGAGCGAGGACACCACGCCGCCGGTTACGAAAATCAAGGGAGTCATGGCTGCAAGCATCCTGTCTGGAAATGGAAAACGGCCGCACCACCCCATCCCGGAAGGCGGGTGGTGGGCAGGAAGGGGGTTTTCCGGTTCGCCGAGGAAGCGAGGGAGGCGGTGCGCAGGCGCGGGGCCGGCACCGGAGGGCATGTCCGCAGCGAGGTCGGGGCCGCCGTGCCGGTCATACGGACCGTCACCACCTGGCTGCCTGACTGGCGGCCGCACAGGGCCGACCCAGCCGATTCGCTGATCGAGGACACACACTACTCCCGGAAAGCCATAGTTTACAGATTGAAGGCCGCCAGCCCAAGGGGGCATTCGGCCTTCACACAAAAAAGAGCCCCGGCCAAAGGCCGGGGCTCGGTGACAACAAGGCCGCGCGCTTACTTCTTCTTGCGCGCTTCCTCTTCTTCTTCCTGCTGCGGGACCTGCTGGCCCCTGGCCTTCATTTCAGCGGTAGCCGCCGCGCGGCGCTTGGCCTTGGCATCGGCCTCCGCCTGCGCCCGGTCAGCCTGCTCGCCCTGCTGCGGTGCGGGCTGGCCCTGTCCGGCGTTCTGGGCCAGTGCCAGCGGCACGGCCAGGACGGCGGCGGCAATGGCAGCGATGGTCAGCAACTTCTTCATGGGGTCTCCTCGCGAATGGCTTCGGATGGGGCTTCCGGAACACCCGGAAATCCACCGTGCACAGTGTATCGCGCCCACTTCGGCCGCCCCCTGAACGTACGGCGTGCAAAAAACCCGTCCAGACCGCACACTTCGCCGTCGCTTTGCGCTTTATGAAGACAGATGAACGCCCGCTATAACGCCGCCGATATTGAAGTCCTGTCCGGCCTGGACCCGGTCAAGCGCCGTCCCGGCATGTACACCGACACCGCGCGCCCGAACCATCTGGCCCAGGAAGTCATCGACAACGCCGTCGACGAAGCCCTGGCCGGGCACGCCCACACCATCGAAGTCACCCTGTACAAGGATGGCAGCTGCGAGGTCAGCGACGATGGCCGCGGCATGCCGGTGGACATCCACCCGGAAGAGAAGATTCCGGGCGTGGAACTGATCCTGACCCGCCTGCACGCGGGCGGCAAGTTCAGCAACAAGAACTACACCTTCTCCGGCGGTCTGCACGGCGTGGGCGTGAGCGTGGTGAACGCGCTGTCCACCCTGGTGGAAGTGCACATCAAGCGCGAAGGCAACGAACACCGCATCACCTTCCGCAACGGCGACCGCGCCACCCCGCTGGAAGTGGTGGGCAGCGTGGGCAAGAAGAACACCGGTACCCGTGTGCGCTTCTGGGCCGACCCGAAGTACTTCGACACCCCCAAATACAACCTGCGGGCGCTGCGCCATCTGCTGCGCGCCAAGGCGGTGCTGTGCCCGGGCCTGACCGTGAAGCTGCATGACGAAGCCACGGGCGAACAGGACAGCTGGTACTTCGAGGACGGCCTGAGCGACTACCTGAAGGCCGAGCTGGGCGAGCGCGAGATGCTGCCGGCGAACCTGTTCGTGGGTTCGCTGAAGAAGGACACCGAAGTGGTGGACTGGGCGGTGGCCTGGTTGCCGGACGGTGAGCTGGTGCAGGAAAGCTACGTCAACCTGATTCCCACCGCGCAGCACGGCACCCACGCCAACGGCCTGCGTACCGGCCTGACCGAAGCGCTGCGCGAGTTCTGCGACTTCCGCAACCTGCTGCCACGCGGCGTGAAGCTGGCCCCGGAAGACGTCTGGGACCGGGTCTCGTTCGTGCTGTCACTGAAGATGACCGACCCGCAGTTCAGCGGCCAGACCAAGGAGCGGCTGTCCTCGCGTCAGGCGGCAGGCTTCGTGGAAGGTGCCGCGCATGACGCCTTCAGTCTGCTGCTGAACCAGAACGTGGCGCTGGGCGAGCAGATCGCGCAGCTGGCGATCGAGCGCGCGAGTGCGCGCCTGAAGACCGAAAAGCTGGTGGTCCGCAAGAAGATCACCCAGGGCCCTGCCCTGCCCGGCAAGCTGGCGGACTGCATCAGCCAGGACCTGTCGCGCACGGAGCTGTTCCTGGTGGAAGGCGACTCGGCGGGCGGCAGTGCCAAGCAGGCGCGCGACAAGGACTTCCAGGCGATCATGCCGCTGCGCGGCAAGATCCTGAACACCTGGGAAGTGGCCTCGGGCAGCGTGCTGGCGTCGGAAGAAGTGCACAACCTGGCCATTGCAATCGGTTGCGACCCGGGCAAAGACGACATCAGCGGGCTGCGTTACGGCAAGGTGGTGATCCTGGCCGACGCGGACTCGGACGGCCTGCACATCGCAACGCTGCTGACGGCGCTGTTCCTGAAGCACTTCCCGGCACTGGTGGCCGCGGGCCACGTGTTCGTGGCGATGCCGCCGCTGTTCCGCGTGGACGTGGGCAAGCAGGTGTTCTACGCGCTGGACGAAGAAGAAAAGCGTTCGCTGCTGGACAAGATCGAGCGCGAGAAGATCAAGGGCCAGGTCAGCGTGACCCGCTTCAAGGGTCTGGGCGAAATGAACCCGGAGCAGCTGCGCGAGTCGACCATCCACCCGGACACGCGCCGCCTGGTGCAGCTGACCGTGGACGACGACGAGCAGACCAGCGCACTGATGGACATGCTGCTGGCCAAGAAGCGCGCGGGCGACCGCAAGCAATGGCTCGAAAACAAGGGCGACCTGGCCTCGCTTGAGGTCTGAGTTCTTCGCGAAAAACCCCGCTTCGGCGGGGTTTTTTGTTGCCTGCTTGATTGTCGTGTCGGCATTCGACGCGCTGCGTGCCGCCGGGCTCTGCCCGGCTGCTGTTGGAATCGTGCGAAAAGCCGGTGTTCATCGGTTTCCGTGTTTGGGCGCACCGGGGTGGGTTTGCGGGACACGCCGTGAATCCATCCATGGAGGCTACTCGGACGCCATCCATGGCGCCGAGTGTCCCGCAAACCCACCCCGGCACGCCCCAGACAGATGGCCGGTGGCCACGGAAGATCAAAAGCCATGACAGGCTCCGGTGGAATCGGAAATGCCCTGGCGGGATCGGTCGACAGACGATCGCCGTGAAATCCTCAACAATCGGTGGCGCATGACCCCGGATCAACGTTGCCGTTGATGTGGCATTTCCCATGGCCACCGGCTCTCCTTCGATGGCGGATCGGGGTGGGCTGGAGGGGGCACGAGCCGCATGGATGCGGCGATGAGCTTACATGGACGTATTCACAGCGTCCCCCGGAACGCCCATCCCGAGCCGCCAACCCAGGGAAGCCGATGACCACCGGCTGTTCGCCCAGATCCGTCAACAGCCGGGCAATGCCCGGCGAGACGTAAACCGTCGAATGCCGACAATCCCGCAGCCAACAAAAAACCCGGCCGAAGCCGGGCTTTTCGCATGGAGATTCAACAACCGATCACGCCCAGCCGACCAGCTCGAACAGCTTGAGGATGAGGTAGGCGCAGCCGGCGGCGGCCGGGATGGTCAGAATCCAGGCCCAGATGATGCGTTCGATCACGCCGAAGCGCAGTGAGCGCGGGTTCTTGGCGTAACCCACGCCCATGATCGCCGTCGAAATGCTGTGCGTGGTCGACACCGGCATGCCGAAGTGCGCGGCCAGAGTCAGGATCGTCGCCGAGCTGGTTTCCGCGGCGAAACCGTGGATCGGGTGCAGCTTGACCATCTTGTGGCCCAGGGTCTTGATGATCTTCCAGCCGCCCGAAGCGGTACCAGCCGCCATCACCACCGCACAGGTCAGCACGATCCACATCGCAATGCCTTCGCCTGCGCTCGCGTCCGGGTGCAGGAAGGCCAGCCACGTCGGCAGGTCGTCCAGCGCGCCGGTCGCTTCAGCGCCGATCAGCGTCATCGCGATGATGCCCATGGTCTTCTGCGCGTCATTGTGGCCGTGCGCGAAGCCCATGTAGGCCGCCGAGACGATCTGCGCCTTGCCGAAGAACGCGTTGACGATGCGCGGGCGGGCCAGACGGCCCAGCCAGCCACCCACCTTGGCCATGCCCGCGATGATCGCCCACAGCAGCATCATTACCACGATGCCCAGCAGGAAGCCGGCGATCGGCGAGGTGATCATCGGCAGGAACACCTTCCACAACAGGCCCTTGTTCTGGGCCCAGGTGCCGATGCGCTCGGACCAGATCAGCGCGTCCCAGTTGTTGTGCGCCGCGGCCAGGCCGGCACCGCACAGGCCGCCGATCAGCGCGTGCGAGGACGAGGACGGCAGGCCCTTCCACCAGGTGATCAGGTTCCAGATGATGCCGCCCAGCAGCGCGCACAGGATCACCTGCGGGGTCACGTCGACCACGTTGGTGTTGAGCAGGCCCGAAGCGATGGTCAACGCCACCGCCGTGCCGGTGAGCGCGCCGATGAGGTTCATGAAGGCGGCCAGCATTACCGCCCAGCCGGGCGAGAGCACTTTGGTCGCCACCACCGTGGCAATGGAGTTGGCAGTGTCGTGGAACCCGTTGATGAACTCGAAGACGAGCGCAGCCAGGATCACGACCAGAACGAGGGTCAGCATGCTGGAGGCCCGTCAGCTGTTCTTGAGCACGATCTGGTAAGCCACCACGCCCGCCTCGCGGCAGCGGTCGATGGCCTTTTCCAGGATCTCGAAGAATTCCTTGAGCAGGAACATCTGCAGGTTGTCCAGGCGACCGGAGTAGATGTCGCGGTACAGCTCCAGCATCAGGCGGTCGGCTTCGTTTTCCAGCGAGCGCAGCTTTTCATTCAGCGCGGTCATCCGGTCCAGGTTCATGTGGCGCAGGTCGGCCACCATCTCCACCACCACGCTGGCGGCCTGCTCCAGCATCGCTGCGCGCGGGGCGAAGTCGATGTGCTCCAGGTGGGTGGTCGCCAGCGAATAGCGGTCGGCGAACTTCTCGATCTGCTTGGGAATCTTGTACAGCGCCGAACCCAGCGCTTCGATGTCCTCGCGCTCGATCGGGGTCATGAAGCTGTCCACCAGCGCCTGGCTGATCTTGTCCGAGGCCGCGCGCTCGCGCAGGCGGGCCAGCTTGAAGGCGTCCAGCGCCGGCTGGCGGTCAGCGGCGCGCAGCATGGCGTGGAGGGCTACGGCGCTGTCTGAAGCGGCTTGGGCGGCCTCGTCGAGCAGGGTGTAGAACTGCTTGCCGGAGCCAAAAATGGTCTGCAGAGAGAACATGGGGAAACCTGATTCGCCGTCGAGGAAGGACGGCACCGGGCGGAATTATGACGGTTTGATGTCCATTCCGGGTACTCCCGTCATCTTCACGCCGGCTCCGGGGCTCCTGAACGACCCTGTTTGCACCCCTCCCCCAGCCTTTTGTTAAGATGCGCAGGCACCCTCGGGTGCACTCTATGGACGACGACCCTTACCCCCCGCCGCACCGCCGCGCCCGCGCGCTCTCCGGTTGCCGCTCCAGCTTGAACACGCCCTCCCTGCCACCAACCGGGGATGACGCCCGTGTTTGACCTGATTCTGCTTGTTTTCGCCCTGATCCTGCTCAACGGCTTCTTCGCCATGTCCGAAATGTCGGTCATGACGTCGCGCAAGAGCCGGCTCAAACAGATGGCCACCAGTTCCAAGCGTGCCGCCAAGGCGCTGGAACTCTCCGAAAAGCCGGAAAGCTTCCTTTCAACCGTACAGATCGGCATCACCGTGATCGGCGTGCTGACCGGTCTGCTGGGCGGTGACGCCATTGGTGAAGCCATTGCCGTGTGGATCCGCGACCTGATGCCGGGCTTCGGCTATGCCGAGCTGGTTGGCAAGGGCCTGGCCGTCACGTTGATTACCTTTGTGACGCTGATCTTCGGCGAACTGGTGCCCAAACGCCTCGCCCTGACCCGCTCGGAAGACATTGCCGGCCTGGTCGCCCTGCCGATGGGCTGGCTGGCCAAGCTGGCCTTCCCGTTTGTCTGGCTGCTGTCCAAAACCACCCAGCTGGTGCTGCGCCTGCTGGGACTGGGCAAGGACGAAGTGGCCACCGTCAGCGAAGAAGAGATCCGCATGCTGGTGGCCGAAAGCCACGAGGCTGGCGTGATCGACACCCACGAGCGCGACATGATGAACCGCGTGATGCGCCTGGGTGACCGCACTGCCGACAGCCTGATGACGCCGCGCAACCGCATTGCCTGGCTGGACACCGCGGCCAGCGCCGAAAAGAACCTCGCCGCGATGCGCGAGCATGAATTCTCGCGCTACCCGGTTTACCGCGACAACGACCAGGAGATCGTCGGCATCCTGGAAGTAAAGAGCCTGGTCACCCGCCTGGTGCGCGACGACCAGTCACTGTTCCAGCAGCTGCGCGAGCCACTGTATGTGTCCGAGTCCACCCATGCGATGAAGCTGCTGGAAATCTTCCGCGAGGAACAGCAGTCGATGGCGCTGGTGGTGGACGAGTACGGCGAGATCCAGGGTCTGGTGACCATCAGTGATCTGATGGGCGCGGTGGTCGGTCGCCTGCAGTCGGTGGAGAACGTCGACGAGGATGCGCTCGTGGTGACCCGTGAAGACGGGTCCTTCCTGGTGGACGGTTCGCTGTCGATCGAGGACCTGCGCGAACTGATGGGCAATGTGGAACTGCCCGATGCCGAGGACGGCGACTACTACACGCTGGCCGGCATGTGCATTCACTACTTCGGCCGCATTCCGCACGCCGGCGAGTACTTCGACTGGGCCGGCTGGCGCATCGAGATCGTCGACCTGGACGGCGCGCGCGTGGACAAGCTGTTGCTGCGCACGCTGGCCGAAGAGGAAACCGATGAGCTCACCGGCTGACCCGTCGCCGGACCAGAGCCGGCCCGAGTATCAGAACGAGGGTATCCGTACCCTGCTGGCGATGTTCGACCATGGCGACCCGGACGAGCATCTCAAGCTTGGCCAGATCCTGCAGAACCTGCAGCAGAGCGCCTTCGGCGTGTTCCTGTTCGTTGCGATCCTGCCGTCGTTCATTCCCATTCCCGGTCTGGGCGGCGCGGTCAGTGGACCGCTGGTGATCCTGATCGGTGCGCAGATGCTGTGCGGCATGCGCCGGCCCTGGCTGCCCGGCTTCATCGCCAATCGCGGGCCGCGTCGCGGCACCATGCACCGCTTCCTGGCCCGGATCGACGGCCCGCTGCGCCGCCTGGACCGGCTGCTCAAGCCGCGCAACCCTGCCCTGCTGGTACCGGTGCCGGCGCACGCGTTCAGCGGCCTGCTGCTGGTCCTCGTGGGGGTGCTGCTTTCGCTGCCGATCCCCTTCACCAATTACCTGTTCGGCCTCCAGCTGCTGCTGTTCTCGCTGGCGTTGCTGGAGCGCGACGGCGTGCTGATGGCGATCAACTGGATCGGTGCGATCGCCGCCGTGCTGTTTTTCGGTTTCAGTTCCGGGCAGCTGGTGCAGTACGTCGGGAATCTGCTGCAGAAGTGGTTCTGAGAGGGTGTACCGACCAACGGTCGGTACCTACCGCCAGCGTCCGTTCAACCATGGTCGTATGCACCGCGCGTGACCGGTAGGGCACGACCGTTGGTCGTGCCACGCGTGACCGGTAGGGCACGACCGTTGGTCGTGCCACGCGTCAGCGCAGGTCGACCTTGCCGCTGTCTGCCAGCGCCGCCGGCTCATCGCTGACCGCGGACAATACGAAACTCAACGCCTTGCCCAGCAACGTGCCGGGGCCGTCCCAGTACTCGGCCGATTCGGCGCGCACGTGGATCAGGCGCAGGTTGGGATCGTCCTTGCCGCCGGGGAAGAACAGCTTCATCGCCGGCGACCACAGCTCCTCGACCTTGGCGCGGTCATCGACGATGCGCGCGGTCCCTGCCACCGAGACGTAGGTGTTCTTCGACGGCGACGCGTAGGCCACGTTGACCTGCGGATTGAGCGAGATCTCGGCGACCTTTGGGCTGTCGGCGGCCGTGGCAAACCAGAGGTCGCCATCGAATTCAACCTCCTGGGTGCCCAGCGGCCGACTGTACAGCCGACCGTCCACGCCCGTGGTGGTGAACATCGCGATGTCGACATCGCGGATCAGTTCGGCCAGTTGTTCGATCTGCTGGGAATGGGTGTGACGATTCATGAGCGGGCTCCGGTTACGGGAGCCCTGATCAGACCCGATTGCGGTCAATGGCAGCGTGACCGGGCGGTCACGCGATCTTCGCGTCGCGCCATGCCTGCATCGCCAGGCCGAACGAGCGCTTGCGCGCGGCATGGTCGTAGATGTTGGCGGTCAGGATGAGCTCGTCAGGCTTGTGCCGGTCCACGAATGCCGCCAGACCTTCACTCACCTGGCGCTGGTCGCCCACCACGGAACAGGCCAGCGCGCTCTGCACGCCGATTTTTTCGTGCGGCTGCCAGAAGTCCTCGATGTCGTCGATCGGCGGCGGAATCAGGCCCGGCTTGCCCCGACGCAGGTTGACGAAGCTCTGCTGCTGGGTGGTGAACAGCCGCCTGGCCTCGGCCTGGCTTTCGGCAGCCACCACGTTCAAACCCAGAACCGCGTAGGGCGCGGTCAGGTACTGCGACGGGCGGAACTCGCTGCGGTAGACCGCCAAGGCCTGGTCCATCGCGTCGGGGGCGAAGTGCGACGCGAACGCATACGGAAGGCCCAACGCAGCCGCGAGGCGGGCACCGAACAGACTGGAGCCGAGCAGCCACACCGGCACCGGTATGCCGGCACCGGGTACGGCTCGCACGGCCTGCCCGGCCTGCGCGGGCTCGAAATAGTGCAGCAGTTCGCGCACGTCCTGCGGGAACTGGTCGGCGCTGTCGAAATACCGACGCAGCGCGCGCGCGGTGGGCTGGTCGGTGCCGGGCGCACGGCCCAGGCCCAGGTCGATGCGGTCCGGGTATAACGAGGCCAGCGTGCCGAATTGTTCGGCCACCTGCAGCGGGGAATGGTTGGGCAGCATGATGCCGCCGGACCCCACCCGGATCCGCTTGGTGCCGCCGGCCACATGGCCGATCAGTACGGCGGTGGCCGCGCTGGCGATGCCGGGCATGTTGTGGTGCTCGGCCAGCCAGTAACGGTGGTAGCCCCAGCCTTCGGCGTACTGGGCCAGGTCGAGCATGTTGGCGAACGCCTGCGTGGTGTCGCTGCCCTCGCAGACCGGGGCCAGGTCAAGAATCGACAGTTGCATGAAACCGTTCCATCAGGGGTATTTCCATGTGATGGGGGCGGTTCCGGGCAGGCACAGGGCCATCTGCGGAATGCTGATTCCTGCCGCTCGGATCAACGCGTTTCCGAATCCACCAGCGGTTTCAGCTCGGCATCCAGCGCGACGCGTTCGTCGAACACGAAACAACGCCCTTCGTATCCTTCCCCGCCCACTTCCTCGAAATAACCGAGGATGCCGCCTTCCAGCTGCAGCACGTTGTCCATGCCATCGTTGCGCATCCACAAGGCCGCCTTTTCACAGCGGATGCCACCGGTGCAGAAGCTGACCACGGTGCTGTCGCGCAGGGCCTCGCGGTGCGGTGCCAGGGCGTCGGGCAGGTCGGTGAATTTGGTGATCGGCAGCACCAGCGCGTTTGCGAAGGTGCCGTACTCGATCTCCTGCACATTGCGGGTGTCGAGCATCACCACCGGCTTGCCGCCGTCATCGTGGCCCTGGCGCAGCCAGCGCTGCACGGTGGCCGGATCCACCGCCGGCGCGCGCGGAAACTCCAGCGGCTGGCCGTCGTCGATGCGGAAACTGATGATCTCCGGCTTTACCTTGGCCTTGAGCCGCGCAAAGGGCTGCATCTGGCTGTAGCTGGTCTTGACCCGCATGCCGGCAAAGCGCGTGTCGTCAGCCAGCGCGGCATAGAAGCCATCGATACCGTCCTGGCTGCCGGCCAGGAACAGGTTGATACCCTCGCCTGCCACCAGGATCGTGCCGCGCAGCCCGCCCGCTTCAGCGCGTTCGAGCAAGGTGGCGCACAGCGCCTGCGGATCGGCGATGACGGTGAAATGGTAGGCGGCGGTATTGGCGATCATCCGGGCATTTTACCCGGCGGCCGCCCGCGCTGGCGCATCCGCCAGCCCGGTGTTCAGCCGCGCAGCAGCACGAATGGCAGCAGCACCAGCGCTGCAGCGCCGACCATGCCCAGCAGGACCAGCACCACGAAGACCGGCCGCGCCCGCAGCAGGCTCCCAAACGTTTCGGCGGTGCCGTCGCGCAGGGCGGCCTGGCGCTCGGCCCGGACCCGCTCGCCACGCGCCTGCTGGTACTCGGCCATCAGTGCCTTGGCGCGGGGTTGGTCGGCGTCGTCACGGATCCAGATGCCGCCCCACGAGATGCCCCATGGGCTGGGTTCGGTGCGGTAGTGGGCAATGCCCGCCTGCTCCAGCAGCGCGGTCACGTCCTCGATTTCATCGTCTGCGACATTGCGCAGGTTGAGCAGCAGTTTCGACATGCGTCCATGATAGCGCCCGGCGATGCGCTACCCTTGCGTCCCCTGTACACCACCCGGTGCCGCCATGCGTCGTCTGCCGAAGTTCCTGATCGCTCCCCTGCTGTTGTCCCTGCTGGCTGGCTGCACGCCCCCGGGCCCGCCGCCGGGTGGCACGATTGCCGCCTTCGAAAAGATCGACACCCAACCGGGCAGCGGCGCTGAAGCCACGCCTGGCAGCACTATTTCGGTGCACTACACCGGCTGGATCTACGACGAAAACGCGGCCGACAAGCACGGGGCCAAGTTCGACAGTTCGCTGGATCGCGGCGAACCGTTCAGCTTCCAGCTGGGCCAGGGTCGCGTCATCAAGGGCTGGGATGAAGGTTTTGCCGGCATGAAGGTCGGCGGCAAGCGCACCCTGATGATTCCGGCCGAGTACGGATACGGGGCCGGCGGGGCCGGCCCGATTCCGCCGAATGCCTCACTGGTGTTCGACGTGGAACTGCTTGACGTCAAGCCGCGCTGAACATGACCGCACTGCAGCACCCTGCCCGCGTGGCGATCATCGGTGGCGGCCCGGCCGGCCTGATGGCCGCCGAAACCGTGCGCGCCGCTGGCCACACCGTCGACCTGTATGAAGCCAAGGGCTCGCCCGGGCGCAAGTTCCTGATCGCCGGCAAAGGGGGCCTGAACCTGACCCACTCCGACCCGCCGGCGCTGTTTGTCAGCCGCTACCGCGAACGCGCGGACGCGGTTGGGACGTGGTTGGCCGACTTCGATGCCGATGCGCTGCGCGCCTGGGCGGGGGCGTTCGGCGTGGAGACCTACGTGGGCAGTTCCGGCCGCGTGTTTCCGGTTGACCGCAAGGCCGCGCCACTGCTGCGCGGCTGGGTGCGACGGCTGAAAGACCAGGGCGTACGTTGCCATGTGCAGCACCGCTGGACCGGGTGGACGCCTGACGGAGGCCTGCGCCTGCAGACGCCTGACGGTGAGGTCACAGTGCAGGCCGATGCGGTGGTACTGGCACTGGGCGGCGGCAGCTGGCCGGAACTGGGCTCGGATGGGGCCTGGGTCGCTCCCATGCAGGCGCGCGGCGTGGATATTGCTCCGCTTAAGCCCGCCAACTGCGGCTTCGATATCGACTGGACGCCCTACTTCCGCGAACGTCAGGCCGGTGCCCCGCTCAAGCCGGTAGTGGCGCATTGGACCGGACTGGACGGTACACCGCATGCCCTGCAGGGCGAGTGCGTGATCACCGCCAACGGCATCGAAGGCAGTCTGATCTACGCACTGGCGGCTGACCTGCGCGGCACGCTCGCGCGCGACGGCCAGGTCCAGCTGCAGCTGGACCTGCTGCCGGGCCAGACCGAGGCGCAGTTGCTGGACAAGCTGCGCAGGTCGCGCCAGGGCCGCAGCTTCGGCGAACACCTGCGCCGCCAGCTGGGGCTGGGCGGGGTGAAGTCGGCACTGCTGTTCGAAGTGCTTGGGAAGGACGCCGGTCAGCTGCCCGCCGAGGCGGTGGCCGCCGCGCTGAAGCGGTTGCCGTTGTCGCTGCTGCGGCCGCGCCCGATCGACGAGGTGATCAGCACCGCCGGTGGCGTGCGGCTGGAGGCGCTGGATGATGCGTTGATGCTGCGCGCCCTGCCCGGCACGTTCTGCGCCGGGGAGATGCTGGATTGGGAAGCGCCGACCGGCGGGTATCTGCTCACCGCGTGTTATGCAAGCGGGTTGCGGGCCGGGCGTGGGGTGGTGGCGTTTCTCGAACGGTGACGCGTCGTACCGACCAACGGTCGGTACCTGCCGGTGTCGCATGCCCCATCGGTGTCGCATGACCCCCGGTGTCGCATGACCCACCGGTAGCGCCCGACCGTTGGTCGGGCGGCTTTATCGCGATTTGCTCGAACGAAGCGCCTGGATGCGGGCCGGCGGCTGGAACGAATCACTTCGGGCATCACCCCAGAAATCATGGAACACCGCATGGTCAGGCACCCGGCGCAGCAACTCGCCCGGACTGAGATAACGATACAGCGAGGCCAGCGAGCGGATCTCCACCGGCGAAACACGACGCAGGATGTGCTCCGGCCCCAGCTCGGCCGGATGCTGCAGCCCGGCCGCGCAGAGCAGGTCGCGCAGCGCGCGCAGGGTGTTCTCATGGTAGCTGTGCACCCGGCTGGATTTGTCGGCCGCATCCAGGTGCCGCCAGCGGCTGGGATCCTGCGTCGCAATGCCGGTGGGGCATTTGTCGCTGTGACAGCTCAGCGACTGGATGCAGCCCAGCGCGAACATGAAGCCGCGCCCGGCATTGCACCAGTCCGCACCCAGTGCGATGGTGCGCGCGATCTCGAAGGCACTGGTGACCTTCCCGGCCGCGCCGATCTTGATGCGGTCGCGCAGGTCCAGCCCGACCAGGGTGTTGTGCACCAGCAGCAGTGCCTCATGCATCGGCACGCCGACGTGATCGATGAACTCCGCGGGCGCAGCCCCGGTACCGCCTTCCGCCCCGTCGACCACGATGAAATCCGGCAGCAGCCCGGACTCCTGCATGGCCTTGGCGATGCCGAACCACTCCCACGGATGGCCGATGGCCAGCTTGAAGCCCACCGGCTTCCCGCCGGACAAAATGCGCAGCCGCTGTACGAACTGCAGCAGCTCCACCGGCGTGTTGAACGCCGAATGCTTCGACGGCGACACGCAGTCGATGCCCATCGGCACCCCACGGGTCACCGATATCTCCGCGCTGACCTTGGCCGCCGGCAGCACGCCGCCATGACCGGGCTTTGCGCCCTGCGAGAGCTTGATCTCGATCATCTTGACCTGGTCATGGGTCGCATTGGCGACGAAGCGTTCCTCGCTGAAGCCACCGTGTTCGTCGCGGCACCCGAAGTAGCCTGAGCCGATTTCCCAGACCAGATCCCCGCCGTTCTCACGGTGATAGGGCGAGATCGAGCCTTCGCCGGTGTCGTGGTAGAAGCCGCCGCGACGCGCACCTTCGTTGAGTGCGCGGATCGCGTTGGCCGACAGCGAACCGAAGCTCATCGCGGAGATGTTGAAAACGCTGGCCGAATAAGGCTTTTCGCAGTTGGGCCCGATCAGCACGCGGAAATCGTGGTTGGCCACTTCGGTCGGGGCCAGTGAGTGGTTGATCCACTCATAGTCCACCGCATACGTGCTGCGCAGGGTGCCGAAGGGCACCACATCCATCTGGTTCTTGGAGCGCTGGTAGATCAGCGCGCGCTGCTGGCGGGAAAACGGTACGTCTTCCAGGTCGCTCTGGACGAAATACTGGCGGATTTCCGGCCCGATGGATTCCAGTCCATAGCGGAAATGCGCCATCACCGGGTAATTGCGCCGCAGGGTACTGCGCTTCTGCAGCAGGTCCCAGGTGCCGAGCACGACCAGCGCGGCGGAAAGGCCCACGCCCCAGTACCAGGCGGGCCAGATCGTGGCCAGCCACAGGCAGACCGGGAACAGCAGGATGGCGAGCAGGTAGACCAGGTACCGGTGCATGGCGTTCCTCATTCAACACATGCGCCCCAGTCTACCGCCCACAGGGTCTACAGCCGGTCGTCGACGACCTCGCGCGGCCACACCGACTTCACGTCGTACACCACACCGTGCGGGCGCAGCAGCTCGCGGATGGCGGCGTTGTCCATGCTCCGGAACTGGTCATGCGCGACCGCCAGCACCACCGCGTCGAACGCATGTGCTTCCGGTGCCTCGACCAGTTTTACGCCACTGCCAGCCAGCGCCGCCGGTCCCACCCAGGGGTCCTGGACCTGCACCTGGGTGCCGGCGGCCTGCAACGCTTGGGCCAGCTCCAGTGCACGGCTGTTGCGCAGGTCCGGGCAGTTCTCCTTGAAGGTCACACCGAGCACCAGCACGCGCGCCTGCGAACGGCCGGTGCCGCGCGCATCCAGCAGTGCCAGCACGCGTTCGGCCACGTGCGCGCCGACCCGGTTGTTCACCTGGCGCGCGGTGTGGATCAGGTCGGGGTGATAACCCACGCTTTCGGATTTGTGCAGCAGGTAATACGGGTCCACGCCGATGCAATGCCCGCCCACCAGGCCGGGCCGGAAGGGCAGGAAGTTCCATTTGCTGCCGGCCGCGTCCAGTACGTCCTGCGTGTCGATGCCGAGCCGGTCGAAGATCAGGGCCAGCTCGTTGACCAGTGCGATGTTGACGTCACGCTGGATGTTCTCGATCACCTTCGCCGCTTCGGCCACACGCATCGACGGGGCCGGCCAGGTGCCGGCGGTGATGATGCGTGCGTACAGCGCATCGACCACGGCCGCGATCTCCGGCGTGGAGCCCGAAGTGATCTTGCGGATGTCCGCCAGGCGGCGCTGGCGGTCACCGGGATTGACCCGCTCGGGGCTGTAGCCGCAATGGAAGTCCTGGTTGAAGCGCAGGCCCGAGCCGGCTTCCAGCAAGGGTACGCATACCTCTTCGGTGGTACCGGGATAGACGGTCGACTCGTAGATGACCAGGTCACCGGGCTTGAGCACGCCGGCGATCAGCGCGCTGGCGCTGCGCAACGGCCCCAGGTCAGGCTGTTCATGGGCATCGATCGGCGTGGGCACAGTCACGATGTACACCGTGCAGGCAGCCAGCTCGGCAGGATCGGCGCTGTAGCGCGCATGCACGGCCGCCGCCAGTTCGTGTGGATCCACCTCCAGGGTGTGATCACGCCCCTGCCGCAGCTCCTGCACGCGTGCGGCATCGATGTCATAGCCCAGGGTCGGCAGATGCTGGCCGAAGGCAACCGTCAGCGGCAACCCCACATAGCCCAGCCCGATGACGCCGATGCGTGCCTGCGCGGCGCGGTCGGCCACCATCAACGTGCGCCTCGCGATGCAGGACCGGCACTTCGGCGGGAAAGCAGAGGTCGATGGACGGTCATGCGCAGCTGTAGATCGAAGGGGTGTGACTAGCCTAGCGCGACCAGCCTGCCACCACAAAGAACAAAGCCGCCGCCCGCGGAGAGTACGGGCGACGGCCAATGAAAGTGGTCCAGCTGCGGTTACTACCCTTTCAGACAACTCCGGGAGGCCCGGAACCGGTCACAGCTGGTAGATGCAGACTACGGCCACCGACGTGAGATTCCTGTTACGACCCGGCCCTTTAAGAGCCAAGGCTCAGCGCCGCCGGTTCCAGTTCGCCGGAAACCCCGGTCCACAGTTCAAGCAAGCGGGCAAACCCGATCCGGCGTTCGCCGGTAACCGGTGCCGCCGCGGTGAACCCGTCCCACGGCGGGTCGGCGATGTCGGCAAGCACGTCCGCATCGATCCGCGCCGAGGCCATGGTCCATCGTGGGAACTGGCGGGTGGGTACCTCGCCCTTGGCCAGCTGACGGAGATGGTGGTGGCTGCGGGCATTGAGCACGCGCGGGTAGACCGAACGCATGCCGTCATCGGGTCCTTCCAGGTACTGCAGGAAGCGGACCCCGTCGAACATCAGCACGCTGGTCACGCCGGCCATGCGGTTGTGCGCGGCGGCGTCGGCAAGTATGCGGTCAATGTCCGCACCGCCGATTCCTTCGACTGCTTCGCTGACATAGGCGACCGCCCGCAGAGACATGCGCGTACTCCCCGTGATGTGGAATCGACTATGCCATGAACGCAACAGCCGCGAAAAGCGCCGCGCCGGCAGCGCTACAGGGCTCAGGGCTCCTGCACGCTGTAGCCAGCCTGCTTCAATCGTTCCAGGTAACCGGTCGGCGAGACCAGCAGATAGACCGGTACTGTCGCAAATACCACCTTATGGTCGGTCAGGCCCTTCTGTGCCGCGCGCATCCAGGTCTGTGCCGCACGTGCATCCAGATCACCCAGCCCACGCCGCTGACCGAATGCGCTGCGTGTTATCGCGCCCACGCAGGCGTCATACGGACCGGTCGTCGAGAGGCGCCGCAGCGCCTCGACGTCACCCACCGACCAGGCGTTGGCCCGCTCCACCAGCAGCGGCAACTCGTGTTCCACCCGGTCCATGGTGCGCTCCAGGCACTGCACGTCATCCAGCGCATTGGCCTGCATCTCCTTCAGCGCCCTGCGGGGATCGTCGACCTTGATCACGAGCCGGGTTTCAACCGGCTTGAGGCCACGCGCCTTGTAGGCCTTTTCCAGCACCTTGGTCACCGGCGAGCGCTGCTCGAGGCCGATCCTGTCCAGCGCCGCCGCATACAGGCGGGTGGCCGCGACCAGCGGGCGGTCTTTCTCCACCCCGCGATCCCGGCCCAGGTAAGGCTGCTTCAGGCGCAGCCAGCGCGCGTAGAGGTCGGGCGCAAGAATCTGCTCCAGTCGACGGCCTTCCGGGTCGTGCGCGGCCTTCATGGCCGGACGGATCAGGGTCAGCCGGCCAAAGAAACCCACGTCCGCATCCACGGTCCAACCCGGGCTGGAAAGCACGGCGTCGGCGCTGGCGATCACGGCCTTCACCTCATCTGCGCGCCAGTCGATCTTCTTCGGCAGGGGCGTGACCGTGCCGAGTATCCACAGCGTATTACCGTTGGGTGCCCTCACCTGCCACAGGCCGGGTCCGGGCTGCACGCCTGACACGACCACCGGAGCCAGGTCGACCACCTCGCCCGTCGGTGGTGCGGGTGCGTCCTGCGCTGCTGCTGCACCGGCCTGGGCCAGCGCCAGTGCGACCCCCATCCAAGCTGCCATCCATCTGCTCACGGCCTGCCTCCTGTCGCGGCTGATACCAGCGCGGTCAGGCCTGATCCTGCGCGCTGCGATACGGCTCCTCGAAGGGCCGGAAGTCATGTTCGGCCAGCGCCCCGTCGATCCACCTGCTCACGCCGGGAAGCGCCCTCACCGCGTCCATATACTGCTGCACGCGCGCGCCGACCGGCACCGCGTAGGTGCCCAGGCGCATCACCACCGGCGCGTAGAAGGCGTCGGCAATGGTGAAATGGTCGAACAGCAGCGGCCCTTCGTGCCGCGCCAGCAGCCGCTCCCACAAGGCCAGCAGGCGCTGCAGGTCAGCGGCCACGGCGGGCTGTTCGCGCAGCACGCGCGCGCCCACCTCCGGCAGCTGGGCTTCGATGTTCATCGGAAAGTGCTGTCGCAATGCGCCAAACCCGGCGTGCATCATTGCAGTAGCGCTCCGTGCCAGTGCCCGTTCGGTCGCATCCTGCGGCCATAAACGACATTCCGGGAAGCGCTCGGCCAGGGTCTCGGCGATGGCCAGGGTATCCCATACCACCTGGGTTCCATCGACCAGCACCGGCACCGTACCGGACGGTGACAGCGCCTCGGCGGCCTGCTTGAAGCTCGAATCCGGCTCGAAGCTGTCAAAACGCAGCAGAACCTCCTCGAAGGGAATGCCCGCCTGGGTCATCAGCACCCAGGGGCGCATCGACCACGACGAGTAATTCTTGTTGCCGATGTGCAGTTTGAGCATGGCTGTGCGCTCTTCGTGGCAGATGCGACATGCTAGCGGGAAAACGGATCGGGAACTTCTACCCGGCGCGGGGTCAGGATTCAGCTACAATTCCCGCCGTCAGACCGGCCCGGATGGCGAAACTGGTAGACGCATCGGACTTAAAATCCGCCGACCGCAAGGTCATGCCGGTTCGATTCCGGCTCCGGGCACCATATCTCGCACGTTGCAACGTTCTTCATTGCATTCGAGCCACCTCCGCCAACCGTGCGATGAGCCGCAAAAATCGGCAGACGGCTGGGCATACACTGCGCCGACATCATTAGGGAGGTCCTCATGGACGCCAGAGTCGACGCGGAAATCACCAAGCTGAAAGTGGAAATCTTCAAGGTCATGGAAGAGTCCCGCAAAGCGCACGCTGAAACGCTGAAGGCCTACGAAGAGGCCCGAAACACCCGGGCAGACACCTTCCTTACTGTTGAGGAAGTGCATCGGACCCGTGCCGAGGCCAACAAGGCCGTCGAGGACATGCGCAACGCCTACGCCGAGTCAGTGAAAGCGCATGCCGAGGCCCGCCGTATCGACATCGAGGCGGCCAAACTGAGTCGCGAACATCGTTGGACTCCGGTAATCATGGGCTCCGGCATCATCGTCTCGTTGCTGACCGCTGCCGTCGCCCTGCTCAAGGCCAGCAGCTGAGCCGAGAGCGCGTCAGATCGCTCGCGAGTAGCGCGCGGTTGACTCGACCTTGCCGAGATACCGGTCGAAGCACATCGCCAACAGGCGCAGCAGCGGCCTGCCCTGCTCGGTGGCGCGGACCACGCCATCGGCATACTCGGCCAGACCGTCATGCTGCAGCGCCTGCAGCGCGATCAGCGCATCACTGAAGTAGCTCTCGAAGTCCACGCCATGGCGCGCGGCCAGCGCATTTCCGTCCACCTCGCCCTGGCACATCAGCTGCCCGATCAGCTCCGCGCGCAGCGTATCGTCGGCATCCAGGGTCAGCCCGCGCCACACCGGCAACCGTCCCGCATCCACCGCGTCCTCCCAGCCCGGCAGATCGCGCGGGTTCTGGCTGTAGCTGTCGCCGATGCGACTGATCGCACTGGTCCCCAAACCCACCAGATCGGTCTGCGCATGCGTGGTGTAGCCCATGAAGTTGCGGTGCAGCTGACCGGCACGCTGCGCCCGCGACAGGTCTTCTTCCGGTAGGGCGAAATGGTCCATGCCGATGTACTGGTAACCGGCCAGCGACAGGCGACGCACCGCCAGCCCCAGCAGTGCCAGCTTCTGTTCCGGGCTGGGCAGCGCCTCGTCCGGAATCTGCCGCTGTGCCTTGAACAGGTTGGGCAGGTGCGCGTAGCCATAGATGGCCAGCCGGTCCGGGCGCTCGCGCAGCACCGTTTCCAGCGTCTGCGCAAAGCCCTCGAGGGTCTGGTGCGGCAGACCGTAGATGAGGTCCACGTTGACCGAGCGCAGGCCGAATTCGCGGCAGGCGCGCAGCACTTCCAGGGTAGGTTCCACGCCTTGCTCGCGGTTGATCGCGCGCTGCACCGTGGGGTCGAAGTCCTGGATGCCCAGGCTGGCGCGGTTGAAGCCCAGTGCGGCCAGCCCGGCGATGTCTTCGCGGCTGACGTGGCGTGGATCCAGCTCGATGGAGAAGTCGCGGCTGGCCGCTTCACTGAAGGAAAAGCGCTGGCGCAGGCCGTCAATCAGCTCCCGCATCTGCTCGGCCGCCAGGAAGTTGGGCGTACCGCCGCCCAGATGCAGCTGGATGACTTCACGGCTCGGGTCGAACAATGGCGCGATCTGGTCAGCCTCGCTCAGCACACGTGCCACGTAAGCCACGCCTTTGCCATGGTCCCGGGTGATGACCCGGTTGCAGCCGCAGTAGAAGCACGGACTGCTGCAGTACGGCACATGCACATACAGCGAGAGGGCGCGTGCGTTCACGTTGCTGCGAGCAATGGCCTCGCGCAGCTGATGCTCGCCGAAGCCGTCATGAAAATGCGGCGCGGTCGGATACGAGGTGTAGCGCGGACCAGGGCGGTCGTGACGACGAAGCAGTTCCGGATCGAACTGCCAGGCAAGGCCGGCGGCGGCGGGCGAGAAGGTGTCCATGGGCACAGCCTGCGCGCACCCGCCGGTACGCGCATTGAGCCAGATCAATCGGCGTCCCGGTCAGTCCTCGTTGGCCGCCCCTGCCCCGATGCAGCCCTGCCCGGCCACATGTCCGCAGCCGTCGCGCAGCTGGGGACGACCGGCCACGGGAATCTGCGGCCAGCGCAGCATCTGGTAGCGCCGCCAGATGGTGTCGCCGATCCGCCGGGCCACGTCGTCAGCCAGCTGCTGCATCGGCACGTTGCCGCTCTCGGCGGTGGTCAGGCGGAACTGCACCAGCCAGCGGTCGAACAGGTCGCGGTCGAGGTCGTCCATCGCCATGTGCTTGGGCATCGGCGCGCCACTGAAGCGGCGGGTGCCGCGCAGCATTGCCGACCAGAAGTCCACCAGCTGCGCCAGGTGCGCGTCCCAGTCATGCACGCGCTCAGTGAAGATCGGCCCCAGGCGCGGCTCCTGGCGAACCCGCGCGTAGAAATCGTGGACCAGCCGGGTGACCTCTTCTTCGCTGCACAGGGACAGCGACGCAAGGGGCAGCGGGTGGGGAGATGGGTCCAGCATGGGGGCCTCGGCAACAGATGCGGCACAACGTCGCGCGGATGATGCGCCCCGCCTTGATCAGGATCAATGTGGCGAGCTGTCGCAGGGCCTAGTCTTCGGCCATGAACGACACCCCCGACATGCCCCCACTGAGCCGCCGCCGGCTGTTGATCCGGCAATGGGGCGCGATCCTGTGGCCCAGCTTCGTCGCCGCCGGCCTGGCCAGCATGGTGTTCTTCGCCTTTGTCGACCCCCTGCGGCTGCGCGACATCACCTTTCCGCAGCATGCGATCAGCCGCGAAATGGGCTACACCCTGGGCTTCTTCATGTTCTGGGCGGTGACCGCCGCCGCCAGCGCGGTGACCTGGTATCTGTTGCGACCGTTGCGTCGCGACGACGACGAACTGCCCCTGGGTTGAGCATGCCGCGCCGCCTGCATCTGCACCTGATCGACTCCACGCCACCGCCCTCGCCGCCTCCGGCATCGCGACCGCGGCTGCGCTGGCGCGCCCTGCTTCCGGCTGCCCTGCTGGCCGGCTTCTACCTGCTGCCGTGGCTGCGCTGGAACGGCCGCCAGGCGCTGCTGTTCGACCTCCCGGGCCGTCGTTTCGACCTGTTCGGGCTGACCCTGTGGCCGCAGGACCTGGGCGTGCTGCTGGGCCTGATCGCGGTGCTGGCGACCTCGCTGGTCCTGCTGACCAACCTGGGCGGACGCCTGTGGTGCGGATACGCCTGCCCGCAGACTTTGTGGAGCGGCCTGTTCCGCAGGATCGAGCTGGCCTGCCAGCGGCACCTGCGCCCGCCCCGCCTGGCCACCATGGTCAAGCACCTGGCGTGGGCGGTCGTCGCGCTCTGGACCGGGATCACCTTCGTGGGCTTCTTCAGCCCGATGGATCAGCTGGTCACCGGACTGTGGCCGCTGGCATGGAGCGGCTGGGAGATCTTCTGGGTGCTGTTCTACGCGCTGGCCACCTGGGGCAATGCCGGCTTCCTGCGCGAGCAGGTCTGCATCGACCTGTGCCCCTATGCCCGTGTCGCGCCGCTGCTCAGCGATGCCGACACCCCGCAGGTCTGCTATGACGCGAGGCGCGGCGAGCCGCGTGGTCCACGCGCTGCTGGACAGGGTGGCGTCGATGAACGCGGGCGCGGCCTGCTCGACCCGGTAAGCGCCAGCGACTACGCCTTCCGCGCCGCGCACCCCGCCCTGGCCGGACCGATGCCGCGCTTTGCCGCTGACCGGCTGGGTGACTGTGTGGATTGCGGGGCCTGCGTGGAGGTCTGCCCGATGCAGCTGGACGTACGCAGCGGACCGCTGCCGGACTGCATTGCGTGCGGGGCCTGCGTGGATGCCTGCAATGCGCAGATGCGGGCGCAGGGTTTCCCGCCGGGGCTGATCAAGGTGGCCAGCGACAATGCGATGCGTCAGCAGCTGCGCCGCTGGTTGCGCCCGCGCACGCTGGCGGCGCTGGCAACCCTGATAGTGCTGTTAGCGGTCGGCTTGCTGTAGAGCCACGCCCTGCGTGGCTAAGCGCGGTCCATGATCGGCCGTAGAGCCACGCCCTGCGTGGCTGAGCGCGGTCCATGACAAGGTCGCAGCCACGCAGGGCGTGGCTCTACGAACGCTCGCTCCGCGACGGCACCATCTGTGCACGCCGCACAATCCCCAACTGCTCAATGATCAACGCCAGCTCATTGGTGACCTGCGTGCGGCTCCTGCCCTGGGGCACCAGGCGCTCCAGCACCTGTTGGTAGGTGGTCCAGAACTCCGGGCCGCAGCCATGCTTGCTGTAGCTGGCCTCCAGCTCGGAGCGCACGCCGTCAGCCAAGTCATTAGTGCCGTATCGCATACGACCTCCCTGAACTTGTCATGCTTCGGTGACGAGTTGCCCCTGTCAACGCGCTGTGTGGACCACATAGCGCGCTTCACTCGCGGTTCACCTGAACTTTGCACGCTCTTCGCGACAAGTCAATTGCGAGCGCCAAATTGATGGCGCTCGGGATGAAGCATTCATGTATGTGAAAAATTGTCCAGCGATGGACGTTACGGGGTCGAAGTTGCCATTTTGGCGACACCGGCCAATCGGACAGGAACAGCATTCGATCATTCGACTGGGCCAGGAGGACATGAAGCGCTTTGTTGACGCCCTCGACAACCCCAAGCCGATCTCTGACCGTCTCGCTGTCTCTCTGAAGCAGCACCTGGAGACACGACAGCATGACACTGGAAGTAGCCGTAGTACCGTTCGATGGGTGCCCAAGCCGCGCTGACTGCGACGCGGCATGCACACGCCGGGAACCCGTAGAGCCGGGCTTGCCCGGCTTCCCAACGCGCGCGGGCTCCGTCAGCCGGGCAAGCCCGGCTCTACAACAGCGATGCGCCGACTGAACCTGCCCCGCTGAAACGGACGCCAAGAAGCGATAATTTACTCGCACTTGGAGGTTCCCTATGTCACGTCCCCC
>NZ_RHPP01000260.1 GCF_003935715.1 Stenotrophomonas sp. 278
GCTGCTGCGCCAGCACGCCCAGATGCGCGGCCAGGGTGCTGCTGCCGACGCCGGCACGCACGCCCAGCACCAGCACCAGGCGTGCCTTGTGGGGTGCTGCCGCCGGTGTGGCGCGGGTGCCGCTGGTGCCGGCAGCACGGCGCAGCACTGCGTCGATGTCGGAGGTGCCGGTGTCCATGTCGAGGATGTCGCGCAGGCCGCAGCGCACCGCCGCGACAATGCCGTCGACCTGTTCACTGGTGGTCGAGCCCACCGCCACCAGTGCCAGCTCCGGCTGGCTGCGCTGTAGTTGCCGGGCCAGTTCGGTGGAAGTGCAGGCCGCGGCGCGGCGGAAATCAAGCAGCACCACGCAGTGCGGCTGGCGACGGTGCGCGTCGAGCGCGGCAGCGCCGCCGGCGCTGTCGACCCAGTGCACGCTGACGCCCACCGGCAGGCGCTCGCCGAGCAGGCCGGCGAGGTCGCGTACCGGCGCGAACAGCACCAGGGTCATGGGAGCCGGGGCAGGGTGGAGAAGCTGCAAAGAGGCAGACATGGAAGCGAAGGTCCTGGCACGGGGTCAGCGGGAGAAACCAGGCAGCTGGTCGGAGGAAGCAGGGCTGAGCAGCCATGCCCCCCACACCGGCTGGTTGGGCGTGGCCTCGCGTTCGCCGGGCAACGGTACGGTGGTGCCCTTGGCCAGCGGTTGCACCAGGCGCGGGGTGACGATGATCACGAGTTCCTTCTCCTCTTTCTTGTAGTTCAGGCTGCGGAAGAACGATCCGATGATTGGCAGGTCGCCGAGCAGCGGTACCTTGTCGACGTTGGAGCTGACCGAACTGCTGACCAGCCCGCCGATCACGAAGGTTTCGCCATCGCCCAGCTCCACCGTGGTGTCGGCGCGACGGGTGGTGATGGAGGGAATCTGCACGCCGTTGTAGGCAATGCCGGCGGCGTAGTTGAGGTCGCTGGCTTCCGGTGCCACCTTCAGCGCGATGCGGTCCGGGCTGAGCACGGTCGGGGTCACGGTGAGGCCGATGCCGAACGGTTTGAAAGTCACCGTGGTGGTGCCCAGGCCTTGCGGCTCCAGGATCGGCAGCTCGCCGCCGGCCAGGAAACTGGCGCTCTGGCCGGACAGTGCCACCAGGGTCGGCTCGGCCAGCACGCGGGCCATGCCGTTGCTCTGCAGCAGGTCGATGTTGGCGGCCCAGCCGTGCGTGAGCGACTTGAATACCAGGCCGAATGCCGAGGACAGCGGATTGCTGTCGGTGCCGGTGGGGGCACTGCCGACGGGCGGCGTGATGGCGGGCGCGACGCCACCGGGTCGGACCACGCCGTAGGAGAAGCCGTTGTTCTGGTTCGCGAAGTTCATGCCGATCTCGCGTAGCACGGTCTTGTTGAACTCCACCACCTTCACTTCCACCTGGACCACGCCGCTGCTGGCCACCGTGGAGACGTCCGCCAGCTGGCCCTCGCGGCCCAGCGTCGCCTGCGCGGCCTTGCGGCTGCGTTCGTGAGCCAGCACGCTGGGGGCATTCCCCTGCAGCAGGCCCTGCTGTTCCTGCACGGTGAGCTGCAGGTCGTCGCCGTCGGCCAGTGCGCCGTGCACCGCGCTGCGCACTTCCACCTGCAGACGCTGCGGTTCGGTCTGTTGGTGGTGCCACAGCAGCAGCGTGGTCACGCCGGCGTTCTTGCCGACCAGCAGCGCCTGCCGGCCCTTCAGCATCACCACGTCGGCAACGCCCGGGTCGGCGATGGCCACGCGCTCGAGATTTGGCGGCAGTGTCCACGGCTGCTGCTCGCGTACCTGCAGCACCACGTCGGCACGCGCCCAGGCGGGCGGCGGGAGCAGAACAAGTCCCAGCAGCAACGCCACCAGCACGGCGATGGGCGGCAGAAGGGGAGCAATGGCAGCGGGGCGACGCGTCATGAAAGGTCTCTGCATGGTGTCAACGAGAACCGCTGTTGTAGGAAGGCTCTCCGCGGATGATTTCCACACCGGGGCTGAGGCGCGGGGCGGCGCGACGTACCGGGGCAACTGCACGGACCACGGGCGCAGGCGCGGTGCCCTGAGCCGTGCGACGACCGGCCAGTGCGTCGGCGTCAATACCGGCGAACGCGTCGTTCTCGGGTGAGGAAAGCGCGAGCTGTTGTTCCGGGCTCAACGCACGGCGCGGGCTCAGTACCGCTACGGTCGGAGCGAAAAGATCCTGGTCGGGCAGGCCGACATCGGCGGGGTTGCGCAGTGCCAGGAACAGCTTGCCCTGCTGCGCGCCCAGCAGCAGGCGGTTTGCCTCTTCCACCGGGACGGCCAGGACCGCGCTTCTGGCCGGTGCGGATGCGTTGTCTGCGGTGCTGCCGCTGCCGGCGCTGCTGCCCTGGATGTCGGCGGCGCGGCTGTCGGC
>NZ_RHPP01000261.1 GCF_003935715.1 Stenotrophomonas sp. 278
CGCCGACGCCGGCTGAAGCCGCGCAGGCGCGTGAGGAAGCCGCACGCGCGACCGCGTTGCTGACGGCCAATGCGCGCCAGCAGGCGAGCGCCGGTGCAGCAGCCCCGGTTCCTGCGCCGGCCGCACCAACAGCCACAGGCACGGTGACGTCGGCCAGCACGGCCAATGCGGCCAGCAATGCGTTGTCACCGGCTGCCATTCTGGCCGGCCAGCAGACGGCGGCTGTCGTACCCGCGCCGACGCCGACGCCGGCTGCGCCGGTGCAGACTCCGCGTCCGGTCATGCCCAGCGACGCATCACGGATCAAAATGCAATCAGGCATGCGTCCGCTGGTGGTGGCGATCGACCCGGGCCACGGCGGTCAGGATCCGGGCGCAGTGGGCCCCACGGGCAAGCGCGAAAAGGACATCACCCTGGCGGTAGCGCGTGAACTGGCACGGCAGGTCAATGCGACACCGGGTCTGAAGGCGTACCTCACCCGCGACAGCGACGTGTTCATTCCGCTGCCGATGCGCGCGCAGAAGGCGCGTTCGGCGAAGGCGGACATCTTCATCTCGATCCACGCGGACGCGGCGGAAAACCGCGCGGCGAAGGGTTCGTCGGTGTACGTGCTGTCGACCAAGGGCGCATCATCGCAGCGCGCGCGCTGGCTGGCGGACAAGGAAAACGCGGCCGATCTGGTCGGCGGCGTGCGCCTGCAGCAGACCGAGGGCACCCTCGCAAACGTGCTGCTGGATCTGGCCCAGAGCGGTTACATGAAGGCCTCGGAAGACGCCGCGGGTCATGTATTGGGCGGTCTCAAGCGCATCGGCAAGAACCACAAGCCGAACATCGAGCGCGCCAACTTCGCGGTGCTGCGCACCTCGGACATGCCGGCGATGCTGGTGGAAACCGCCTTCATTTCCAATCCAGACGAAGAGCGCCGCCTGATGGACCCGGCTTACCAGCGCCAGATCGCCGGTGCCGTACTGGATGGCGTGCACACCTTCTTCAGCCGCCAGCCGCCGCCGGGCACCCTCTACGCCGCCCGCGCCCAGGCCGAAATAGACGCCGCCAGCACCGTCGCCGGCGGCAGCAAATAAAAACCCGCCTCGGCGGGTTTTTACTCGCCGGCTCCGGATGGACTACCGCTGACACGCATGGCGTGTCACTACAGGGCCACACCACTGCGATGGTTGGCCAACACGGATGAACGAAAACGCCGCTCTTGGCGAGATGCATCCAGAAAAGTCGGACGCCCATTTCGCTATCATCACACCATGAGCATCCGTCAGTTACCCGAAATCCTCATCAACCAGATCGCCGCCGGCGAGGTCGTGGAGCGGCCTGCGTCCGTGGTCAAGGAACTGGTGGAGAACGCACTGGATGCCGGGGCCACCCGTGTCGATATCGATCTTGAAGAAGGCGGCGTGCGGCTGATCCGCATCCGTGACGACGGCGGCGGTATCGCGCCCGAGGAACTGCCGCTGGCGGTGTCGCGTCATGCCACCAGCAAGATCGCCAGCCTGGGCGACCTGGAAGCCGTGGCCACCCTCGGGTTCCGGGGCGAAGCACTTCCTTCCATTGCTTCGGTCAGTCGCTTTACCCTCGCTTCGCGCCGCGCCAGCGACGAACATGGCTCCGCGCTGCAGATCGAAGGCGGCAAGGTCGGTCAGGTGACGCCGCGCGCGCATGCACCCGGAACTACCGTTGAAGTGCGCGAGCTGTTCTACAACGTGCCGGCACGACGCAAGTTCCTGCGCGCCGAACGCACCGAACTGGGCCACATCGAAGAGTGGCTGCGCTCACTGGCGTTGGCACGCCCCGATGTCGAACTGCGCGTCTCGCACAACGGCAAGCCATCGCGCCGCTACAAGCCCGGTGACCTGTATTCCGATGCGCGCCTGGGCGAAACGCTCGGCGACGATTTTGCCGGCCAGGCATTGCGTGTCGATCACAGCGGCGCGGGCCTGCGCCTGCACGGCTGGATCGCGCAGCCGCATTATTCGCGTGCCAGCACCGACCAGCAGTATTTTTACGTCAATGGACGCGCCGTGCGCGACCGCAGCGTCGCCCATGCGGTCAAGATGGCCTACGGCGATGTGCTGTTCCATGGTCGCCAGCCGGCCTACGTGCTGTTCCTGGAGCTGGACCCGACCCGCGTTGACGTCAACGTGCATCCGGCCAAGCACGAAGTGCGCTTCCGCGATTCGCGCCTCATCCACGATTTCGTCTACCGCACGCTGAAGGAAGCCCTGGCCGAAACCCGTGCTGGCATGACCGCAACCGCTGCGGCCGGCGACACGCACGCCGAATCTGTCGCGCCCGCGTACACCGGCACCGCCGCAGGCAGCGGCTACGCGC
>NZ_RHPP01000262.1 GCF_003935715.1 Stenotrophomonas sp. 278
GGCCAGCGCCTGCGCAGGATCGGCGGCCTCGCCCAGCGCGCGCCAGTGCGCCAGCAGGGCGTCACGGTGCTGTTCCATCGGGTCCAGCACGTCTTCGTGGAAGTGCACGCCGGCCAATGTCCCGGAACGCAGCAGGGCCAGCGCAGCGGTGCTGTTGCCCTCGCGCACGGCGGCCGCCAGCGGTACCAGGTCCAGCGCATCGCTCTGGCGGTAGCCGCGCAGCAGCTGCACGCGGCGGCCCGCGAACGGTAGCGCCGGCAGCACCGGCTGCAGGTTTTCCGCGGCCAGCAGCGGACGCAGGGCGGTGGCATCGTCAGCCTGCAGGCCCTGCCCGTCTCCACTGGCGCGCAGGATGGCGCTCAATACATCGCCCGCCTCCACGGAGGGCAGCTGGTCGGGGTCACCGAGCAGCAGCAGACGGGTGCCGGCACCGATGGCCTCCACCAGCTTGGCCATCAACGGCAGATCGATCATCGAGGCCTCGTCAACCACCACCACGTCGAACGGCAGTGGGTTGTCGGCGTGATGGCGGAAGCGCGGCGAATCCGGAATCACGCCCAGCAGGCGGTGCAGGGTGGATCCGGTTACCGGCAATGCGTCGCAGACCGCGTCCTCCATGCCCTGCTCGCGCAACTGGCCGACAACGGCGCGCAGGCTTTCGGCCATGCGTTCGGCCGCACGTCCGGTCGGCGCGGCCAGCGCCACCTGCGGTGCCGGTTGACCTGCGTGCAGCGCCTGCGCGGCCAGCAGCGCCAGGACGCGGGCGATGGTGGTGGTCTTGCCGGTACCCGGGCCACCGGTGACCAGCAGCAAGGGATGCCGCAGGGCCACGGCCGCCGCGCGCGCCTGGTGGTCCGTGCCTTGTAGCGCATGCGGGAACAGGCGCGCGAACAGTGATGCCAACGCACCAGTGTCGTTCTCCGCCAACGGCTGGCTGGCGATACGCTGGAGTCCGAGCGCCAGGCGACGCTCATATTCACGATAACGGCGCAGGTAGAGCAGTCCGTGCTCCCACACCAGCGGCGCGTCTTCTGCCACAGCAGCGTCCTGTGCGGGCGTGGCCACCCACGGCGAGGCGCGCAGCTGCTGCAGCCATGCCTGCGCGGCGGGCCAGTCCACGCCCTCGGCGGCCAGCAGGCGCTGCGGCTGGGTCGGGTCGAAGCCAGCGTGGCCCTGGGAGACCGCCAGCGAGGCCAGCGCGGCCGCCAGCTGCACTGACTCCGGGGTGTCGGGCTGCAGCCGGCGCAGACTCTGCGCCAGCGCGTGGTCGAGCGTGCGCAGCAGCCCGCTGCGGTACAGGGTGTTGAGCAGGCTCATACGTCTTCTCCCCGAGCACGCGCTGCCAGTACCGCCTGTTTCGCCTGCCCGCCTGCAAACAGCGCATCCAGCGCGTCTACCAGCTCCGGCGCGAAGGCCTGCGCATGCACCCCTTCACCGGGAACCGCCAGACCACGACAGAACAGGTAGCGGATGCCGCCGATGTCACGCGCGTAGTCGTAGCCGCTGCCCAGCCGGAAACGCAACCAGCGGTGCAGCGCGACGGTGTACACCAGTGCCTGCAGGTCGTATTCGCTGTGGCGCATCGCCGCCTCCAGCAGCGCCGGGCTGTAGCCAGGCAGGCGGTTGGACTTGTAGTCCAGTACGTACCAGCGGCCGTCGCGCACGTAGGTCAAGTCGATCTTGCCGGTCATCAGCCCTTCCAGCCGCCGGCGAGTGCCGAAGCTGCGGCGCTCACGCACCACGCCATGCGCGTGCAGCACGGCCAGCAGTTCACTGACGGCGGTGGGTTCCAGCGCGAAGTGGAACTCGATTTCGGCGCGGCGTTCGCTGGCGGCCAAGCTGTGAAGAGCGCCTCCTTCGGGCAACGGCACAGTCAGCGTGTGGCCGACCAGCGGCACCAGCACGGCCACGCCGTCGTCGAGGTCTTCGTCGGCGTAGCCTTCGGCACGCAGCGACGCGCGCAGTACCGCGTCCTGCCCTGCCGGTGCTGGCTCACCTGGCAGCCAACTGCCCCAGGCGGCAAAATCTGTGTTCTCCAGCGCGTCATGCAGCACATTGCCGAAGCGGCTGCCCATGAAGCGGGGATCGGGGGTCTCCGCCACGCTCTCATCGACCGGTACCGCCGGCTCCAGCGGCAGCTCGCCACCGCTCGGTTCGTCGGCCGCGGCCGCCGGGGCTTCGGTGGACACCGCGTCGGTATCGTCTTCGCCACCGGCGTCGGCCTGGGCCAGCTGGGTGAAGCTGTACACCCACCAGTCGTGCGGCACACGCCGGGTCACCGCGCGCACCGGCGGCAGCGCGCCTTCGCGTTCCACCGCC
>NZ_RHPP01000263.1 GCF_003935715.1 Stenotrophomonas sp. 278
CGCGCGGCCAGCGTGGTCGCCGGCGGGTCGCCCATCCGGCCGGCCGCGTACTGGGTCTGGCCGACGTGGATCTTGCCGGCCAGGAAGGTGCCGGCGGTCAGCACCACGGCAGGCGCGTTGAACTGCAGGCCGGTCTGGGTGATCACGCCGCGCACGGCGTCGCCGTCGATGACCAGATCATCCACCGCCGCCTGGAACACGGTCAGGTTGGGCTGTGCTTCGACCATGCCGCGGATGGCCATGCGGTACAGATTGCGGTCGGCCTGGCAGCGCGTGGCACGGACCGCCGGGCCCTTGGACGCATTGAGGGTGCGCCACTGGATGCCGGCCCGGTCTGCAGCATGGGCCATGGCCCCGCCCAGCGCGTCGATCTCCTTGACCAGATGGCCCTTGCCGATACCGCCAATGGCCGGGTTGCAGCTCATCGCGCCGATGGTTTCGACGTTGTGGGTCAGCAGCAGCGTGCGCACGCCGGTACGGGCTGCGGCCAGCGCGGCCTCGGTACCGGCGTGGCCGCCACCGATGACGATGACGTCGTAGTCGTAGAAGGAGTCGGTCATGAAAGGCTCGGACGGGGCCAGCGGCGGCCGCAGGTCAGCCCTGGTGCAGGGCGAGGGCGTCGATTTTACAGCCGAATGCGCCGCGAACGTTACAGGGCCCCATTCATAAAAAAATCTGAAATCCACCCTCAAGTTGGCACGCAAAGTGCAGATAACCCAATAGCACCCAGGGTGGCAGGCGCTGCGAAGCGCTACGAACCGGAATTGGAACAGGGGCCGGTTCTTGCGCATCCCGGGGAAGCGAAGGGGCCGACAGTCGGGGGACTGTCGGCCCCGTTTTTAAGGCGGACCTTCCCCCGTTGGACCTCAAGCAAAAGGCCCCGCCATTGGCGGGGCCTTTTGCTTGAGAGGTGCCGACATCCGACAGGGCCGGAACAGGGGGGATCCAGATGTTCCTGTCGGATATCGACGTAGAGCCTTATGTGACCTTCCGCGTCGCTTTTCGACCCGGGCCGTCACCACCCGGCTAGATTGAACCGGGTGCGGGGTGAAAATCAAGCGTCTCGTCAACGCTCACGCATACGCACGTTCCCTTTATTCATGTTCCGCCAGGGCGAGCCTTCCGAACGTGGCTGCGCCGGACGTGCCGGCGGGGCCGGACGCGACTGCGGAGCCTGCACGGGCCGCTGCTGGGGGCGGGCCTGCGGCGGCCGACCCACCGAATCCATGTTCCGCCATGGCGAACCACCGTTGTAACGGGGGCGGTCCGGCGGACGCGGCGGCGGCGGACCATTGCCATTGCCCGGGCGCGGCGGCGGGCGGTGGTTGTGCGGCGGACGGTAGTTCGGATATGGCCGGTAGATGGGGTAGTTGTAATAGCCACCACGGTAGCCGTAGTAGCCGCCACCGTAGTAGCCGCTGCCATAGCCGGAGTGGTAGCCGTACGGATAGCGGTACTCCACCGACGGCGCACCGTGGTAATAGCCGCTGCTGCCACCGCCGCCGCCGCCGACGTAGTCGTAGGTCGCGCAGCCGGACAGGGCCAACAGCAGGCCACCAGCAAAGATCAGGCGCATTTTCATGATCGGGTCCCCCCAAGGGTATGGGTCCAGCTTCAGCCCGGCGCATTGAATACGCCCTTAACTCAACCGGATCTGGATGAATGCAGACCATCGTCGCACGTCGCGCGCAGGCGGTGCGCGGCGGAGCGTTACGTTAATCTTGCGTCATGAACGATTCACTCCTGCCCCGTGTGGATGATCTCCTTGCCGCTGCGGCGCGGATCGCCCCGCATGCCCACGTGACACCGGTGCTGCAGTCGCAGGCGCTGGACCAGATGAGCGGTGCCCGGCTCGCGTTCAAGGCCGAACACCTGCAGCGCGGCGGGGCGTTCAAGTTCCGTGGGGCCTGCAACGCGGTCTGGGCGCTGGCCGACGAGGTGGCATCGAGCGGGGTCGTCACGCACTCCTCCGGCAACCACGGCGCGGCGTTGGCGCTGGCCGCCCGCACCCGTGGCATTGCCTGCCATGTGGTGGTGCCCGAAGGCGCCGTGGCCGCCAAGTTGGCCAATATCGAACGACATGGGGCCACCCTGTGGCGTTGCGCGCCCAGCATCGCCGCGCGCGAGGCCATGTGCGCCCAGGTGCAGGCGGACACCGGAGCAACCCTGGTGCATCCCTATGCCGACCGCCAGGTGATGGCCGGACAGGGCACCGCCGCGCTGGAACTGGTGCACAGCCACGGGCCGTTCGATGTGCTGGTGGTCCCGGTCGGCGGCGGCGGCCTGGCCGCTGGCACCCGGCTGGCGC
>NZ_RHPP01000264.1 GCF_003935715.1 Stenotrophomonas sp. 278
GCTTGGCCGTCGGCACCGTCGCGACGCTGGCCGGCGCATCGCCCGGCCACTCGATCACGAGGCGGGACTCTTCGCCCTGCTTGAGCATCTGCGGCTTGAACGGGGCCACCGACTCGGCCAGGTCGAACACCACGCGGAACGTGCCCGGGACCGGCTGGCCGGTGCGCACCGCGGTGACCACACCCGTGGGGCTCGGCAGCTTGAGGTTGCGGATCGCGCTGGAGTCCGGGAAATCCACCACCAGACGGTTCGGGCCGGACAACGAAAGGGTCTTGTAACCGCCACTGCCCGCCAGTGCGATTTCCGCACGGGTGCCGGTTGCGCCGGTCTGAAGGGCCACCTGACGGACCTCGCCCGCCCACGCAGCCGCGCTCGCCAGACAGAGTCCGACGGCTGCAACGATGGCGGTGAGTGATTTCCCCATTGGCATGGATGGGGATTCAATCACCGCGCTGAATGAAAAGCAACTCCTTTTTCCTTAATAATCCGTAACCTGGGGGTGTTTCCTCCTGTCAGCCGGCAGAAAGGGGGCGCAAGTCGCCTCCTTCACGCAGGCGCTGAACCCATTCAGCACCCGCGTCGCTGACACTGCTGAGACTCGCCCTTCGTCCCTGGCCATTGATCTCCAGGGCCACCACCAGGTCGGTCGGCGGCAGCGCGCCAGCGCCGCGTTCGGGCCATTCGACCAGCCACAACGAGGCACTGCCTTCGTCGAGACCGAGGAATTCCAGTTCGTCTGCCTGGCCGATCCGGTACAGATCCAGATGCCAGGCCTCGCTGCCATCAGCCAACGGGTAGCGTTCCACAAGGGTGTAGGTGGGGCTGCGGATGGCCCCCTGCACGCCCAGTGCGCGCAGGAGCGCGCGCGCCAGGGTCGACTTGCCCGCCCCCAGGTCGCCACGCAGCTGCATCACCGCCTGCGGCGGTCGTGTCGCCGCCAGTTGTGCGCCGAGCCGGTCGGTGTCTTCTGCAGTGGCCAGGAAGAAGTCAGTCATCACATTCACAGTTGAGGGTTGAGCCGGCGGCGCAGCGGCACCAGCAGGTCGGTAGGAAGCAGGCCACGCTGGCCATCGCAGGCGGCATCGTCGCCGGCCAGTCCATGCAGCAGGGCACCGGCACTGGCGGCGTCGAAGGCGTCGAGTCCCTGCGCGCGCAGGGCGGCAATGATGCCGGTAAGCAGGTCGCCCATGCCTCCCACGGCCATGCCGGGATTGCCAGCCGCAATCACTCGCGCCCGCTTGTGCGGTGCCGCGACGACGCTGCCCGCGCCTTTCAGTACCACGACCGCGTCGTAGCGTTCGGCCAGGGTCTGCGCGGCGCTGAAACGGTCGGCCTGCACGTACGCGGTGTCCGTGCCGAGCAGGCGCGCCGCCTCGCCGGGATGCGGCGTCAGGATGGCACCCGCGATCGGTTGCGGAGAACTCGCCAGCAGGTTCAGCGCGTCTGCGTCGACCACCAGCGGCAGGCCGCTTGCACGTGCCTGCCGCCAGCACTCGCGCGCCCAGTCATCCTGGCCCAGCCCGGGTCCAATCGCGATCACCTTGGCGCGCGGCAGCAGCTGCTGCAGTCCAGCGCTGTCCTGCACCGCGTGCGGCATTGCTTCCGGCAGGCGACACAGCAACGGGGTCACGTGCTGCGGTTGGGTGGCGACGCTGACCAGTCCTGCGCCGGCGCGAAGCGCAGCCTCAGCCGCCAGCATCACCGCACCTCCGCTGCCGGCATTGCCACCGATGCACAGCACGTGGCCGGATTCGCCCTTGTGGGTGTTGACGCGTCGGGGCCGCAGCAGTGTCGGCAGCCGGGCGGCGTGCCAGAGATCTACGCTGGCACTGGCGCCGACATCGGCGTCCGACCCTGCGGGAAGCTGCAGCGGAGCCAGCCTGCGCTCGCCGACGAATTCCAGCGCCTGCCCGGTATACAGGCCCTGGTGCGGGACAATGAACTGCAGCGTGCAGGTGGCGCGCACTGCCGCCCCGGCCACATGGCCCGTCTGTGCATCGACGCCACTGGGGACGTCCAGCGCCAGCACCGGCACACCTGCGGCATTGACGGCCGTGATGACACGTTCCGCCTCTCCTGTCGGTGCACGGTTCAAGCCGATGCCGAACAGGGCATCCACCACAACGTCAGCACCGGGCAGTTCCCCGCCCGATTCCGCGACCACGCCGCCCACGGCCACGAACTGTGCCCGCATACGCTGTGACAACGCGCTCGGCCCCCCTTCGTCGCCCAGCCGCAGCACCTGCACCGTGCGCCCGGCCTGCACCGCCAGCCGCGCCAGCACC
>NZ_RHPP01000265.1 GCF_003935715.1 Stenotrophomonas sp. 278
GAGCCCGTCGCCGCCGCGTCGCGCTGGCCGCCCTAGTGGCTTTGTCGCCGCTGCTCCTGCTGGCCGCGCAGACGCTGCGCGACCACGCAACGGCCGCATGGCTCCGACATCGCGCGGACCACGTGGCCGCTGCGGTACTCACGGGCGAACGGGGTCCGGATCCGTCCGCCACGCTGGATGTCCGCTATCGCCAGGCCAATGCACCGTTCCTGCTGGCGCGGCAATCGTCGGCCCTGTTCACCGCAATTGCCCAGCAGCCGGGCAGCCAGCTGGAAAGCTACGAGTTCGACGCAGGGTCTGGGCTGCGTGCGGGACTCGTCCACCGCACGCCAGCGGAGCTGGATGCGCTCCGAACCGCGCTGCAGGCACAGGGTATCGAACTGCTCACGCAGGAGAGCGTGCCTGTCGATGGCGGCCTGCGCACCCAGATTAACCTTGAGGAACGGCGATGAGCGTTGCACCCCCGTCTGAGAGCCGCCTTCGCACCTGGTGGTCACAACGCGACCGACGTGAACAGCAGCTGCTGGCGGTGATGACCGTGATGGTGGCGGCGTTCGCGCTGTGGTTCGGACTTTACAGGCCGCTGGATCGTATGAGCAATTTGGCCGCGGGACAGCGGACACAGGCCGCTGCGCAGCTGTACGCCACGCGCACCGCCGCGACTTCGCTACGGGATCTGCGGGAACGACATGCCCGGCCGGGCACGGTGGATGAACTGCGCGCGCTTGTCCTGGAGAGTGCCGTCAGCAGCGGACTAACTCTCAGTCGCGAGCATCACGATCCACAGAGTGGCGTCGATATCGAAGTGGAGTCCGCGCAACCAGCGCAATTGTTCGCGTGGCTGGATACGCTCCGTTACAGTCACGGCTTGGCACCCGATGAATTGAGCGTCGTGCGCAACAACACGGGGGTGCGCGTGCAGGCCCGCTTTCTGCCCTGAAGAGGTGCTGAGGCGGCAGGAGTTCTTCCCACCCACTGCCGCCCCAGACCCCCGGTGCCCTCTTGATCAGAGCTACCGTCTCTAGATTACCCAGGCAAGATTACGAGTTAATGTCCCGCTCATGGCGACGTCAGCAGCGGGTGCAGCATGCACCGTATCGATAGACCGCTAGCGCCCACGATAAGAGAAGAATGCTAACCCCGTACCCGATTTGCCGACCGACCAGGCTTGGGCAATCCGCCCGGAAAGAGTGCGTGAAGCTTAGATCTGGAAAGCTCGAATTCTCGCAAAACCTTCTTTACTGGTGTGCCACGTAGAAGAGCCTCTCGTATCGCGTCCATGGGGTACTGACGTGTCCGCTTGCGGGCGGGGAAGTAGAGCTGCTCCCCTGCCAAGCAATCCATTACGGAATCCACAAGAGGCTGTGCCATTCGCTCGCTGATACCGACGTCTGCGAGCATTGCGGCCATGATTCGTTCTCGCAGCTGATCCTCTTTACCACTGTTCTTTACCATTACAAGCCCCACCCGTCGCGCCCGAACCCCGCGCTACGCGGACGCGCACCACCATCCGGCGATCGCTGCGCCCGTGTTCCACGGGAATCCATCGTGCCCTTCCCTTGCGCATCGCCATGACTGCTCTCGGCACCCGCGTGTGTTCCACGGGAATCCGCACCCGCGCTTGCAGCCGTTGCCGCCAACTTTGCCTCCAAAGCGTCCCAGTCGGACTTGGTGAATCGGTGCAGCCGCACCTCCGGGTGGTGCGCGGCGGCATAGGCGTACACCCACGTATCCAGCGGCTCATTGCGGGTCACCCGCTTCTCGAACCGGTTCTTGACCGGGTTGTAGACCTCCGACACCAGGCCCGGGAAAAACTCCTGCGGCAACTCATCGCTGAAACGCACCAAACGGGCCTCGGCCTGACGCTCGGCGTCGGCCGCAAGGCGGCTGTAGAGATAGTGCTTCGCCGCCACGGTGCCCACGTGATGGATGATGATGCCGCGCTTGTCAGTGCGCTCCTTCCAGGTCACATCGGCCAGCTTGCCCTTGGACAGGATCGGAGCGTTGTTGGGTACTGCACCGAAGATGCACATCACGCGGGTGATCTTGCGCTGGCGCACGTAGTTCTTGACCGCCTCGGTCCGGTGGCCACCGGCATCGATGGCCGTGGCTGATGCGCGCAGCTGCACGCCATCCTCGCGTTCGATGGGACGATTGAGCAGATCTGTCAGCGCCACCCATACGTCTTCCTCGGCCGGGTCGCCAGCCAGCTCCACATAGTCCAGCGTCCAAGCGGTCATTCCCCGACCCCAGCCCAC
>NZ_RHPP01000266.1 GCF_003935715.1 Stenotrophomonas sp. 278
GGGCCACAGCGAAGCCAGCGCCCGCGAGGCCCTGGACGCCGCCCGCGGCCACCCCGGGCTGGCCGATGACTGGCTGAAGAACGACGGCCTGACCCTGCGCCGGCAGGTCGCCAGCGACCTGGAAGCGCTGGTCGCCGGCCGCAGCGGCGCGGTGGAACTGGCCCAGCGCTGGTGCGCCGACGAGCACGCCGCCCTGCGCCTGCGCTTCGCGGCGGACCTTGCATTGGCACAAGCCACCGGCGGTGGCTTGACCGATGCGGATCGATTGCACAAGCTGGGGGCCTGGTTCGACGCCGCCAACCGTACCCGCGATCTGCTGCGCACTACCGTGCGCGCCGACCTGGCGGTGGTGGAATTGTTGTTGGCCTGGAACAAGGTCAACGAGCGGCACGCAAAGGGGAATAGATAAATGAGCGCCACCAACGCCCGCCAGGGCATCCTGTCGCTGGCCGTCAAGGACAAGGCGTCGCTGTACAGCGCCTACATGCCGTTCATCAAGAACGGTGGCATCTTCGTGCCCACGCCCAAGCGTTACTTCCTGGGCGACGAGGTCTTCCTGCTGCTGACGCTGCCTGACAGCAGCGAGCGCCTGCCCGTGGCCGGCAAAGTGGTGTGGGTGACCCCGGCCGGAGCCCAGGGCAACCGCGCCGCCGGCATCGGCGTGCAGCTGGCCGACGGCCAGGAAGGCGAGAACGTGCGCAACAAGATCGAAACCGCACTGGCCGGCACGCTGAGCTCGGACAAGCCTACGCACACGATGTGAAGGCGAATGTAAAAAAGCGTTGACGGCCTCGAAATCCGCCCTATAATGAGCGGCTCAGCAACACACCGGGCGGTTAGCTCAGCGGTAGAGCATTGCCTTCACACGGCAAGGGTCACAGGTTCGATCCCTGTACCGCCCACCATTCAAAAATCAGTGTGATGCGAAGAAACCGGCCTTGAGCCGGTTTTTTCGTAACTGCATGGTGACTGCATTGGCAGTAGCGTAATGCGGTGGTGTTACGATGCTTCATCTACATCGTGTCAACATGTGCCACCACTGCCTGAAGCTTAACGGCAAGATCAGCAGTCACCGCCAAATTTGTCCTGCATAGCGAACATCGCGAAGGAGGCAGCGTGTACGACGTACTCACCGTCGCTGATGCGATCCTCAAGATCGCAAAGGCGCAAGGAAAATCCCTTACCCCAATGCAGCTCGTAAAGCTCACCTACATTGCTCATGGCTGGAGCCTTGGGCTGCGTGGGAAGGATCTGTTCGCTAACCGGATTGAGGCATGGCAGTACGGCCCCGTTATTCCGGATCTTTATCATGCGACCAAGTCCTATGGAAGGGATCCGATTCCACTGGGTGCTATTGGTCCGACGCACGAGATTGCCGTGTCTCCAGAAGACCAAGCTTTCCTGAGCGATGTTTTCAACAAGTACGGTCACTTGGATGGCATAGCTCTGTCGTACTTGACTCACCGGGCGGGGACGCCGTGGACTCAGGTTTACGATTCAAGGTTCAGGGGTATCGAAATTCCGGATGAGTTGATTGCTCAGCACTACAGGGATTTGGCGAATGGGCGACCCCACTGACGGTAGTTCCTCGACTGCGCCGCCTTCGGGCATTCCGATCACAGCTGAAGAACTTCGGGCAACCCCTCAGTGGGCAACAACCGAAGCCAAAGCTGAAGACAAAAATTGGGACTCTCTGGACCACGTCAGGAAGGAGAACGACACCCAATGGCTTCGCTTGTACGGGAAGCTTTTGCTTGTTGTAACGCTGGTCTTTACGCTCGTTTTCCTTGGCTCATTGCTTGTCTGGGCATGGCATTACTTAGCCCCAAGGTGTTGGCAATGGCTGGAGCCGGGACAGCTGGGCAAGATTCAATCTGTGCTGTTCAGTGGCGGCATGGGTGCCGTCGTCTCCAACATCATTCGAACGCAGATCAGCAAAGCATGACCCCGCGTGAGCGGATTTTTTGCTGTTGGTTTGCTAGTTGTCGGCGCGCATCCGGCGGAGCTCCACTCGGCTTCCTGTGCTCAACGCCCAACGCCCACCGGTCGACCATCTTCATGTCACCCGCGAGGTCGCTATCGTAGTCTTGCGTTAGTGACGCCCGTATTTGACCAAACAGGAGCTTTAGAGGTGAAGATTGAACCTGTCCCCTGAAATCGGACGCCAAGAAGTACGGGGTCAGGAAGCGGCTTTCAATTGCTTTGCGTAGTCGTTT
>NZ_RHPP01000267.1 GCF_003935715.1 Stenotrophomonas sp. 278
CGTCTGCCCGAAGCGCTGCCGTCCGCAGCTGGCCAGTGGGGTGAAGTGCTGCGGCTGGGCGAGCCGCGTCGGCTCGACCAGGGCGACAGCGTGCTGGAGATCGAGACGCCGCTGGGCATGACCCAGGTCCACCAGCGCCTGTTAGGTCCGGTCACGGCCGACGGCAAGGTCATCGGCATGATCGAACTGGGTCGGGTGGGAGCCTCGCCGGCGCGTGCGCTGGAACTGGAGCTGCTGACCCAGGTGGCCGAGCCGATTGGCGTGGCCCTGCGCGCGGCGCTGCTGCGCGAGCAGCTGGTGGAACTGCTGGAGGAGACCCAGCGCCAGAGCGAGGAACTGCAGACCCAGCAGGAAGAACTGCGGGTGGCCAACGAGGAACTGGAAGAGCAGAGCCGCAGCCTGCTGCACTCGCAGGCCAGCCTGGAGCAGCAGCAGGTGGAGCTGGAACAGACCAACGTGCAGCTGGAAGAGCGCACCCACGAGCTGGAGTCGCGCCAGCAGGCGCTGCTGCTGGCGCAGGCGCAGCTGGTCCAGAACAGCAACGAGCTGGAGGCCAGCTCGCGCTACAAATCCGAGTTCCTGGCCAACATGTCGCATGAGCTGCGCACGCCGCTCAACAGCGCGCTGATCCTGGCCAAGCTGCTGGCCGACAACAAGGACGCCAACCTGTCCGAGGAACAGGTGAAGTACGCCCAGGCCATCCATTCCTCGAACAACGACCTGCTGGCGCTGATCAACGACATCCTGGATCTTTCGCGGATCGAGGCGGGTCATGTGGAGCTGACCGATGAGAACGTGGCCGTGTCCAGCGTGCTGCAGCGCCTGAAAGACACCTTCCAGCCCCTGGCCGAGCAGAAGGGTCTCGCCCTGGTGCTGCAGGCCGACGCCGATGCACCCACGCAGCTGGTCACCGACAGCCAGCGCCTGCAGCAGATCCTGAAGAACCTGCTGGCCAATGCGGTGAAGTTCACCGAGCATGGCAGCGTCAGCCTGAGCGTCCGCGGCACGGCGTCCGGTCGCATCCAGTTCACCGTCACCGACACCGGCATCGGTATTGCCCAGGCGCAGACCGAGGTGATCTTCGAGGCGTTCCGCCAGGCTGATGGCAGCACCCGTCGCCGCTACGGCGGCACCGGGCTGGGCTTGTCGATCTCGCGCGATCTGGCTGCGCGCATGGGCGGCAGCATCAGCGTCACCAGTGAACCCGGGCGAGGCAGCAGCTTCACCCTGGAGCTGCCGCTGGTGGCAACCCAGGGCGAGACGCTGGGGACGGCGCACGCCGCACCTGATGTCCGACCGGCCGCCGTCGCTGCCAGCACCCCCGCAGCTTCAGCCCCGGTCGCGGCACCGGCCGCAACGACGAGCGATACCCCGCGCGTGCTTGACGACCGCGGTCGCCGCAGCCGCGCCGGGCGGATGATCCTGGCGGTGGAGGACGACGCCGCCTTCGCCAGCGCGCTGGTGCAGATGGCGCACGAACTCGACTTCGACTGCGTGGTTGCCCAGACCGCTGAAGAGGCCTTGAGCCTGGCCAGCGAGCTGCGCCCCAATGGCATCCTGCTCGATATCGGCCTGCCCGATGTGTCGGGTCTGAGTGTGCTTGAACGCCTGAAGCGCGACCCGGCCACCCGCCATATTCCGGTTCACGTGGTCAGTGGGCTGGAACGCTCGCAGGTGGCGCTGGAGCTGGGTGCCATTGGCTATGTGATCAAGCCGGCGACCCGCGAGCGCCTGGTCGAGGCGATCCAGCAGCTGGAGGCCACCAACCAGCGCGACGTGCGTCGTCTGCTGATCGTGGAAGATGACAGCGAGCTGCGCTCGAACCTGAAGCTGCTGCTGGGCCGCGACCAGCTGGAGATCGTCGGCGTGGGCACCATCGCCGAAGCGATGGCAGCGCTGTCCGGGTCGACCTTCGACTGCATGGTCACCGACCTGGCGCTGCCCGACGGCACCGGCTACGACCTGCTCGAGCACATGGCGGCCAATGAAGCGCTGTCGTTCCCGCCGGTCATCGTCTACACCGGTCGTGCGCTCACCCGCGACGAAGAACAGCGCCTGCGCCGCTATTCCAAGAGCATCATCATCAAGGGCGCGCGCTCACCCGAACGCCTGCTCGATGAGGTGACGCTGTTCCTGCACAGCGTGGAGGCCTCGCTGCCGACCGACCAGCAGCGCCTGCTGCGCGAGGCACGCC
>NZ_RHPP01000268.1 GCF_003935715.1 Stenotrophomonas sp. 278
CCCCCCCCCCTTTTTTTTTTAATTTACCCGGCCACCACCCAGATATAAAATTTCACTTGCGGCGGCCGCGGCTGTTGTTTAAAACAGACCGGCCCACGCATCTGCCTGGGCCGGCCAACGGCCGGCGCTACTGGTCTGCGAACCTACATCACCACACCTTGACCCGCTTCTCCGGGGCCAGGTACAGCTTCTGGCCTTCCTTCACCTCGAACGCCGGATACCACGCGTCCAGGTTGCGCACGGTCAGCGCACGGAACTGGCCCGGCGCGTGCACGTTGGTCAGCAGCGAATTACGCAGCGCCTGCTCGCGCGCCTTGCTGCGCCATGCCTGCGCGAAGCCCAGGAAGAAGCGCTGGTCCGGGCTGAAGCCTTCAATCGTCTGCCCCGGCTTGCCCTGCAGCGACAGCTGGTAGGCGTCGTATGCAGTGGCCAGCCCGGCAACGTCGGCGATGTTTTCGCCCAGGGTCAGGCGGCCGTTGACGTGCACGCCCGGGAACGGCTCGTAGCTGCTGAACTGCGCGGCCAGCGCATCGCCGGCAGCGTTGAACTTCTTCAGGTCAGCAGCCGTCCACCAGTTGTTGAGCTTGCCGGTCTCGTCGAACAGCGCACCGGCGTTGTCGAAACCGTGGCTGATCTCGTGGCCGATCACCGCGCCGATCGCACCGTAGTTCACCGCGTCATCGGCGGCCCCGTCGAAGAACGGCGGCTGCAGGATCGCGGCCGGGAACACCAGGCGGTTTTCCAGCGGCACGTTCATGGCGTTGATGGTCTGCGGCAGCATCGCCCATTCGCTGTGGTCGACCGGCTGGCCGAGCTTGGCGATGTTGCGCTTGTACTCGAACAGGCTGGCGCGTTCTGCGTTGCCCAGCGCGTCGTCGCGCTTCACTTCCAGGCCGGTGTAGTCGCGCCACTTGTCCGGGTAACCCATGCCCACGGTGAGGCCGGCGACCTTGGCCTTGGCATGCGCCTTGGTCTGCGGCGACATCCATTCCAGCGCGTCGATGCGCTTGGCGAAGGCGGCGATGATGTTCTTCGCCATTTCATCGGCACGCGCCTTGGTGGCCGGGTCGAAGTGCTTCTCGACATAGAGCTTGCCGATGGCTTCGCCGACCGCTGCGTTGCTCTCATCCACCGCACGCTTCCAGCGCTCGCTCTGCTGCGGGGTGCCGTTGAGGGTGGTGCCGTGGAAGGCGAAACGGGCGTCAGCCAGCGCCTTGGGCAGGTACGGCGCGGCGCGGTCCAGCGCATGGAAGGTCAGGTAATCCTTCCACACGTCCAGCGGCTCGGTGGCGACCAGCCGCGAGATGCCGGCCACGGCCTTGGGCTGCCACACGATGAAGTCCTGCTGCTGGTCCAGGCCGGCGGCCTTGAGGAAGGCGGCCCAGTCCATGCCCGGGGCCTTGCCGCTCAGGTCGGCCTGGGTCCAGGCGTTGGCCCCCTTGGCCACGTCGTTGGTTTCTTCCTGGGTGGCGTGCACCTGGGCAATGCGGGTTTCCAGCGCCAGGATGCGCTGCGCCTTGCCGGCCGGATCAGCCACGCCGGCCAGCTGCAGCACCTGCGCGATGTAGGCCTGGTACTGCTTGCGCAGTTCGGCCATGCGTCCGTCCTGCAGGTAGAAGTCACGGTCGGGCAGGCCCAGGCCGCCCTGCACCAGGTAGGGCGCGTTGCGGTCCGGCTGCAGCAGGTCCACCGACACCCAGGTGCCGAACAGGCGGTCGGTGTAGAAGTTGGTGGCGTTGAGCAGGTCGACGTCGGCACGCAGGGTGCCGCCCAAGGTGCTGGCCAGGGCGGCCTTGTCGGCGATGCCGGCGATGGCGTCGAGCTCGGGCTTGACTGGGGCCATGCCGCGCGATTCGATGCCGGCCTCGTCCATGAAGGCGGCGTAGTAGTCGCCGATCAGCTTGCTTTCACCGTTGGCGTTGGCGTCGCCCGCGGCACCTTCCAGGATGGCGCGGGTGTCGGCCAGGGTCTTTTCGGAAATGACATTGAAGCTGCCGAAGCTGGAGCGGTCAGCCGGGATCTCGGTGTTCTTCACCCAGGTGCCATTGGCGAAGCCGAAGAAGTCATCACCGGCGGCAATGCTGCGGTCCATGCCGTCGGTGTCGAAGCCGAAGCTGCCCAGCTGGGCCTTGGGCGCTGCCGGGGCGGCCGGTGCGGTGTCGGTCGGGGCGGCGGC
>NZ_RHPP01000269.1 GCF_003935715.1 Stenotrophomonas sp. 278
GGCTCTGCGCGGAAGCCGGTCCGCACCGCCGATCGCGCCGGCCGGCGGCACCCGGGGCGTGCTGCGGGTGCTGGACGCACTGACCCGCTGGTATGCACAGCCGCCTGCCGATGATGCCGGGCTGGATGTGGCGCTGGAGCACGCCACGCGACTGCTGCGTCCCGGCGCGCGGGTGGTGGTGCTGGCCGATCCTGGGCGCGCGGCGGCAGTGCCGCTGTCGCGCTGGACCGGCCTGGCGATGCACCACGACGTACAACTGATGCTGCTGGTCGATCCGCTGGAGCTGGCTCCGCCGGAAAACCTGCTGCCCTTCCAGGCGCAGGGACGCACCGTGTCGCTGGATCTCGCCGACGGCGGCGTGCACGAACACTGGCACCAGCGCTTCGTGGCTCCGCTCGAGCACCTGCAGCAGACCCTGGGCGCACGTCGCCTGCAGGTGCACGTGATTGCCAGCGACGACCCCAGCGATGGCTGGCTGGGGGCGGTCCCCACGCCGGTGGTCGCATGAGCACCGCCACCTCGCTGCCGCTGCGCGATGTGCACCTGCCCGATGCGCCGGGATGGTGGCCGTTGCCGCCGGGCTGGTGGGTGGTACTGGGCGTGTGTGCGCTGGTGCTGGTCAGCATCGGCGTCTGGCGCGCGTGGCGCGGTCATGTGCGCCGCCGCTGGATGTCGCGCTTTGATGCGGCGGTCGATGCCGCTGATGCGCCGGCGACGCAGTTGGCCGCCATCAGCGAGCTGCTGCGCCGCGCGGCACGTGTCCGCCAGCCGGGAGCCGAACTGCTGCAGGGGGACGCGTGGCTGCAGTTTGTTGAATCGCCACCCACGGTGCTCAGCGAGCAGGACCGTATCCTGCTGCTTGATGGCGCGTACCGGCGTGACCCGGATGCGGCCGCGGTGGCACGTCTGCGTCGGGTCGCCCGCGCGCGTTTTGTCCAGCTGATGAGCGGTCAGCGGCGATGATCGCGGAGCTGCTGCCGTCGTGGTTGTCATGGCTGGACACGCTGGCGTGGCCGTGGATGCTGCTGGCCCTGCCATTGCCGCTGATCATGCGCCTCTGGCCGCAGCGGGGACCGACGGGCCCGGCGCTGCGCGTGCCCTACGCCGCCACCGAGCTGACCGCGCTGGGCAGCACCGGCCTGCGCCTGCCGATGCTGCGACCGGGTCGGTTGCTGCTGTGGATGGCCTGGATCAGCCTGTGCGTGGCCGCAGCGCGCCCGCAACAGCTCGGTGAGCCGATCGTGCCTCCGCAGCAGGGACGGCAGTTGATGCTGGCGGTGGACTTCTCCGGCAGCATGAGCGAACCGGACATGCAGCTCGGGCCGCAGATTGTGCAGCGGGTCCAGGCCGCCAAGGCGGTGCTGGCCGACTTCCTCGACCGTCGCGCCGGGGACCGGGTCGGGCTGCTGATCTTCGGCGACCGCGCGTACACGCTGACTCCGATCACCGCCGACCTGGCTACCGTGCGCAGCCAGCTCACCGACAGCGAACTGGGGCTGGCCGGCAACAACACCGCCATCGGCGACGCCATCGCGCTGGCGGTCAAGCGTCTGCGCGAACAACCCGAAGGTCAGCGCGTGCTGATCCTGCTGACCGATGGCGTCAACAACGCCGGTGTGCTGACCCCGCTGCGTGCGGCGGAACTGGCCCGGGCCGAAGGGGTCCGGGTGTACACGATCGGCTTTGGTGGAGAAGGGGGCATGAGTTTGTTCGGGGTGAGGATCGCCGCTGGCGAGGATCCGGTCGACGAAGCCACCCTGCAGAAAATCGCCGGTCTCACCGGCGGGCGGGCGTTCCGTGCGCGCGACACCGATCAGCTGGCCAGCATCTACGCCGAACTGGATCGCCTGGAGCCGATCGCGGCCCCGGGGCAGGCGGTACGGCCAACGATCGAACGCTATGCCTGGCCGTTGGCGCTGTCGCTGCTGCTGGGCGCGCTGGCATGGCTGATGCCGCGGCGGTGGCGATGATGGCCGCCCTCCCGCTCCACTTCCTGCGCCCGGACCTGCTCTGGGCATTGCTGGCGTTGCCATTGATCGCGCTGCTGTGGCGCTGGCGCCGCCGTCGCGCCAGCGTCTGGCTGCACGCGGTTGACGCGCACCTGCTGCCGCACCTGCTGGCCCCGGC
>NZ_RHPP01000026.1 GCF_003935715.1 Stenotrophomonas sp. 278
CCTCGGTCGCGTCCACCGCGCCGGCCGCAACGACGATGCCGGCTCCGGTAAGTGAGCGTCCCGCAGCAACCGCAGCGCCCGCTGCGGCGACGCCGGCTGCCGCTTCGACCGCAGCGGCCCCCAAGCCGGCGGAAACCCCGGCGGCGGCTCCGGCGGCGGCGGCAGACAGCAACGTCCGCTACATCCTGCAGGCCGGTGCGTTCGGGGCCTCCGGTGACGCCGAGGCGACCAAGGCCAAGCTGGCGATGCTGGGCCTGGCCGCACGGGTGGAATCGGCGCAGATCAGCGGCAAAACCGTGTACCGCGTGCGGATGGGGCCGTATGGCACCGCCGGCGAGCTGGCCGAGGCCAAGCAGAAGCTGTCCAGCAGCGGCATGCAGGCGATGGCGATCAAGGCGCAGTAACCGACATTGGCCTTTGAGCCCTTTGCTGTAACGGTTGGCCTTGAGCCATGAAAAAGCCCCGCTTGCGGGGCTTTTCTTTTTCCGTCCATGGGGATGACGCGCATGGCGCGTCACTACCGCTCCTCAATCTCGGGCGACCTGGAAACCGGCGAACGACTGGGTCACCGGCATCACTTCGAGGCGATTGATGTTCAGGTGCGACGGCAGGCTGGCGACCCAGAAGATCTGCTCGGCGATGTCCTCGGCGGTCATCGGATTGGCTCCGCTGTAGAGCTTGTCCGAGGCCGCCTGGTCGCCGTGGGTACGGACCACGGTGAATTCGGTTTCGGCCATGCCCGGCTCGATGGTGGTGACGCGCACGCCGGTGCCGTGCAGGTCGGCGCGCAGGCCGAGCGAGAACTGGCTGACGAACGCCTTGGTGCCGCCATAGGCGTTGCCGCCCGGGTACGGGTACACGCCGGCAACCGAGCTGATGTTGATGATCGCGCCCTTGCGCTGTACCAGTTGCGGCAGCAGGCGGTGGGTCAGGGTGACCAGCGCGGTGACGTTGGTGTCGATCATGGTGCGCCAGTCGTCCAGCGAGGCGTTCTGGGCCGGAGCGGTGCCCTGGGCCAGGCCGGCATTGTTGACCAGCAGGTCGATGCCGGCGAACTCCGCCGGCAGCGCGGCCAGCGCTGCTTCCATGGCGGCGCTGTCGCGCACATCGAAGGCAGCCGCATGCACCAGGCCCGGATAGGCGTCCACCAGCGGCTGCAGGCGCTCGGCGCGTCGACCGGTGGCAATCACACGCCAGCCGGCCTTGGCGAAACAGTGGACGGCAGCGGCACCAAAGCCGGAAGTGGCACCGGTGATCAGGGCGGTACGGGTCATCGCGGGTCTCCGTGAGAAGTCCCGCCATTTTCGCACTGGATGAACGCGCGTGGGTTGCCGGCGCTGGCGGGCTCAGCGGATGCGGAACACGCGCGCCTTGGGCAGGTCTGCGTCGACCTGCAGGAACCAGCGCCCGGCGATGCCCGGCACCACCACGATGGCGGGGTTGCTGACCGGCTTCCTGAGCTTCATCTCGCCCTTGAGCACCTGCCACTGCTGACCGTTGTCGAGGCTGAACACCGTGCCGGGCTGCCAGCCATCCACGGTGCCGGTGACGTGGGCTTCGATCGGGCCTTCATCCAGACCGGCGAACATCGGGGCCGGCGTAGGGACCGGAGCCGCCGGTGCGGTCGATGCCGCAGCTGCCGCTGCCGGCGCTGCCGGAGCCCGCGATTCGGCCTCGCGCAGCAGGCGGTTCAAGGTCTGCAGCTGGGTCGGCGTCAGCCCGACCTCGGCCAGCGCCTGCGCGTCCACGCGCTGCTCAATGGCCACATACGGGGCCTGGGCGGTGGCCGTTGCGGCCAGCCAGACCATGCCCAAACCCGCGAGTACCTGCCACCTGCGCATTGCCTGCTCCACCGGAAATTGATGCCTGAGGCCGGCACTGTGCTTCACTTTCATGGCAACCAGATGACAGGCGTCATCATCCCAGCCGAGGACACAGGCTCACCCGGGGTAAAATGGCCGCCAGCCGCGCAGCCGCGCCGGCGGTACTGGAACCCCCATGATCAACAACGATGTACTGCGCAGCATCCGCTACATGCTCGACCTGAGCGACACCATGGTCGCCAACACCTGTGCCTTGGCCGACCCGGCGTTCGTGGTGGACCCGGCCGATGTGGCCGGTTGGCTGCGCAAGGAAGACGAGGCCGGCTTCATCGCCTGCGATGACCGCAGCCTGGCCCACTTCCTGGATGGCTTGATCGTGCATTACCGCGGCCGCGACGAAAGCCAGCCGCTGCGTCCGGTGGAAAAGCGCATCACCAACAACCTGGTGCTGAAGAAGCTGCGCGTGGCCTTCGAACTGAAGGACGTGGACATGCATGCCATCTTCGAAAGCGCCGGCTTTCCGGTGTCCAAGCCGGAACTGTCCGCCCTGTTCCGCCAGCCCGACCACAAGAATTACCGGGCCTGCGGTGACCAGATGCTGCGCAACTTCCTGAAGGGACTGACCCTGCGCGTCCGTGGTTGAGACGCATGCTCCGCTGAGCCGCTGGCAGGTACTGCTGATGGCCTTCGCCACGGGTGTGGCGGTGGCCAGCAACTATTACGCCCAGCCGCTGCTGCACACCATTGCCGAGTCCCTCGGTATCAGCTTCGCGCGCGCCGGAATGCTGGTCACCGCCGCGCAGCTCAGCTATGGGCTGGGGGTGATCCTGCTGGTGCCGCTGGGCGACATGTTCGAGCGTCGCCGGCTGATCGTGGTGATGTCATTGCTGTCGGCGGCCGGGCTGGTGATCAGTGCACTGAGCCAGCAGTTCCTGTGGCTGGTGGTGGGCACCGCCCTGACCGGCCTGTTCTCGGTGGTGGCGCAGGTGCTGGTGCCGTTCGCGGCGACCCTGGCCAGGCCGGAAGAGCGCGGCCGCGTGGTGGGCGTGATGATGAGCGGGCTGCTGCTGGGCATTCTGCTGGCGCGCACGGTTGCCGGCGCGTTGTCTTCACTGGGCGACTGGCGCACGGTGTACTGGATGGCGGCGGGGGCGATGGTGCTGACCACGCTGGCGCTGTACCGCACCCTGCCCCGCTTCCACGAGCACGCCGGGCTCGGTTACTTCGCCCTGCTGCGCTCGATTGGCACTCTGTTCGTACAGGAACCGGTGTTCCGCCTGCGTACCCTGCTGGGCGCGCTGAGCTTTGCGATGTTCGCCATCTTCTGGACGCCGCTGGCGTTCCTGCTGGCGGCCGAACCCTACCACTACAGCGATGCCACCATCGGGTTGTTCGGCCTGGTGGGCGCGGCCGGCACGCTGGCCGCCGGCATTGGCGGGCGGCTCTCCGATCGCGGCAAGGCGGGTCTGGCGACCACGGTGGCGCTGGTACTGCTGGCCGCGTCGTGGCTGCCGCTGGGGTTCTCCGCGCACTCGCTGGTCGCCCTGCTGGTCGGCGTGATCGTGCTCGACCTGGCGGCGCAGCTGCTGCACGTCAGCAACCAGAACGTGGTGTTCGCGTTGCGCCCGGAAGCGCGCAACCGGCTCAATGCTGGCTACATCACCGGGTATTTCGTCGGCGGCGCACTGGGCTCGCTGGTCTCGGCGCAGATGTACCAGCGCTTCGGTTGGACCGGCGTGTGCTTGGCCGGTGCCAGCGTGGCCGCAGTGGCGCTGCTGGCCTGGGGCCTGCGCAAGCGCTGAGCGGGGTCGCCGGGCACAGGCCCGGCGCACCCATTGGCATCCACTCAGAACGCGGTCTGGATCGCGAACTCCACACGAGACCCGGCGTTGCTGCCGAACAGGCGCTCGCCTGCGCTGTCGGTGTCGTGCGCGGTCAGACGCAGTTCCCACGGACCGTGCACCTTCCAGATGGCGCTCAGCTGGCCGTGCAGGTAGTCATCGGCGTAGTCCTTGTCCAGGAAGTACTGGCCCACGGCACCTTCGATGCGCCACTGGTCGTTGATCGGGAAGCGCGCGCCCAGCTGGGCATAGGTACCGGTGGTATCCGAAGCCAGCGCGTCGTCGGACACGCCCACGCTCAGCCAGTAGTTGCCCTTGATGGTCACGGTGCTGTTGAGCTCGGTCCAGTCCAGATCGACGCCAGGGTCGGTGGACGGGTACAGGTAGTGGGTCAGGTTGACGTCGAGCGCCCAGTCTTCCGAGAGCGAACCACTCCAGCCAGCCACGAAGTCGAACTCGCTGCGTGCGCCCGCGTCCGGCTCGAAGGACACGCCCGAACCCCAGACCGAGCCGTACCAGCCGGACTCACTGCTGAGCTTGACGCCGGCCTGCACGGTGGGATCTTCCAGGGTCTGCGAGCTGCCGCGCCAGACGTAGTCAGTGGTCAATGTGGCGTTGCCGTCCACGCCTGCCAGCGCCGAACCACTGATCACCAGGCCGATCACCAGCGCCCCCATGCGGCGCGTCGTGCGCCCTGCTGCCTGCTTTGCCACGTTGAAAAACTCCAGAAAACGGCCGCGCCGTTGAAGCGCCCAGTGTGGGCAGCGCGGCCATAACGGCGCTATTCGCACGGACGCGCCCAGCGCAAAATCCGCGTAAAAGCGCCGACGGAGCCTTCAGCCCGCGCGCGGTATCATGGCCGCCTTGAATCCTGCAGCGAGAACGACGTGGACGCGATCCTGACCCCGGTATCGATTGGCGAACTGATCGACAAGATCACCATTCTGGAAATCAAAGCCGAGCGCATCACCGACGCGGGCAAGGTGGCCAACGTCCGTACCGAACTCGACGGCCTGTTGCCGCTGTGGCACCAGCAGCTGTCCGCACAGCCGGGCCTGGACGCCTTGAAGTCGCAGCTGAAGGTCATCAACGAACGCATGTGGGACATCCAGGACCGGCTGCGCGACAAGGAAGCGGCACAGACCTTCGATGATGACTTCATCCAGCTGGCACGTGGTGTCTATGGCACCAACGGCGAGCGCGTGAAAGTGAAGAACGAGATCAACCGCATCGCCGGCTCGCACCTTGTGGAAGAAAAGCAATACCAGGGCGAATGACCAAAAAAAGGCCCGGCAATCCGCCGGGCCCTGCAGGCCACGCCCATACCGCGCGCGGCCTGGCGATCAAGCGCCGCTTACCAGCTGAAGCGCGGGCCGACCGACCATTCCTTGTCGCCGTGGCGACCCATCTTGAGGTCGCCGCTCAGGCCCCAGTTCTGGTTGAGCTTCACCTGGCCACCCAGGCGGCCGTAGAACTCGCCTTCCGGATTGATGCCGTGCTTCTTGGTGTAGTCCTCGTAACCGGCCATGGCATAGACCTCGGCGTGCTGGCCGAAGGCAGTGCGGATACCGGCTTCAGCGCTGTAGCCGTTGAAGTCCAGGCCGTGGCGCGGATCGTACTTGTTGTAGGCCACACGGCCGACGAAGTCGGTGCTGCTGCCGATTTCCTGGTTGTAGCCCACACCCACGCGCCACTGGTCGATCTTGAAGTCGCCGATGTCGGTCTTCTGCTGGTTGAACTCACCGAAGGCGTGCACGTTCGGCAGGAAACCGTAGGAGCCCTTCACGCCCCAGCCGTCGGCCTTGCCGCCGTCGGCATCGGTTTTGACGTAGTTGCCTTCGGCGTAGTTGTAGGACAGGCCTTCCGCAGCCGAAGCGGTGAACGGGAGGGCGGCAGCCAGGGCCAAGGCGATCAACGAAGTCTTCATGGGTACATCCTTTCTTTCTTATGTCGTGCAGTGGCAACGAACGGCTGCTGCATCGGGAATGCAAAGTTTCCGTTATTTGCTGCAACGCACCCTGAAGTTCGACGCATTCAACACGCTGAATTTTTGGGGTTTATTCAGGCGAAGGCGCGTACACGCGGGTGCGCGATCGCACACATGACGTAGAAGGGAAATGTACGCAGGAAAGAAGGAGTGCTGGTCACGACGATACCCTTGCGGGGCGTCACGCGCTGGGGAAGCCGCTCTTGGGGAGTAGTCGGCTAACGCGTCCAATCTCCGTATTGCACCGGCCAACGCAGCTCAGGCGTCGAACTGCAGGTCACAGTGAGTGAGCATCCTGCCCGGCCCGCTCATAGTGCGTGGGAATCGCCGTGGCTGATATCAGGGTATTCCTCACCGAGGCTAGGAATTTTCTGACCCCTATTACGCTGCAGTGCAGCGATAAACCTATTTAACACCTTGATTCTGTTTTGATTACCACCGGTTACCCGAGATTCGTCACAGTTCCGGCACAGCGATCACGGCACGGTCGATTTTCCCTGCCCCCACGCGTCGTAGTTTCTGAAGGTGCCCATCCTGGCGCATCCCAACCGGAGGCTTCCCATGTCATATGTGGATGGATTCGTACTGGCGGTACCTACCGCCAACAAGGAAAAGTTCATCAAGCACGCCAACGAAGGCGATTCGGTTTTCATGGATTTTGGCGCGCTGCGCGTACTGGAATGCTGGGCCGATGACGTGCCGCACGGCACCCAGACCGACTTTTTCCGATCGGTGCAGGCCAAGGATGATGAGACCGTGGTGTTTTCCTGGATTGAATGGCCCGACAAGGCCACCCGCGACGAAGCCATGAAGAAAATGATGGACGATCCGCGCATGGACCCGGCCAACAACCCGATGCCGTTTGACGGCAAGCGGCTCATCTACGGCGGCTTCGTGCCGATTGTGGTGCTGGAGAAGAAATAAGCGAACGCGGTCGCGAGGAAGCCGCTGCTCGCCCTTTTTCAAGGCGAGCAGCGGGGGCGCGGGATTACTTGCGGGCGCGCTTGGCCGGAGCCTTGCGGACGGCCTTCCTGGCGGTCGCGGTCTTCTTGGCGACGGCCTTCTTGGCCACAGCCGACTTGCGGGCGACAGCCTTTTGGGCGGTGGCGGTCTTCTTGCCGACCACCTTCTTGGCAGCAGCCGACTTCTTGGTCACAGCCTTCCTGGTGGCGGCGACCTTCTTGCCGACAACCTTCCTGGTCGCAGCGGTCTTGCGGGTCGCGGCCTTCTTCGAAGCGGCGGCCTTCTTGCCGACGACCTTCTTGGCGGCAGCGGACTTCTTGGTCACGGCCTTCCTGGTGGCGGCGACCTTCTTGCCGGCAACCTTCTTGGCGGCAGCGGTCTTCTTGGTCACGGCCTTCTTGGCGGTGGTGGCCTTCTTGCCGACGGTCTTCCTGGCGGCCGCAGCCTTCTTGGCCACGGTCTTCTTGGCAGCGGCGGCGTTCTTGCCGACGGCCTTGGTGGTCTTGGTCACGGCCTTCTCGGCAGCGGCCTTCTTCTTGGCAACCTGCTTGGTCAGGGCAGCGGCTTCGGCCTTGGCGTTGTTCTTGGCCACTTCCAGCTTCTTCTTGGCGTTGGCCAGACGCTTGCTGACGGTCTTGGCGGCGTTGTCAGCCTTCTTGGCAACGGTCTTTTCAGCCTTCTTGACGGCCTTCTTGACCTTGGCAACCTGGGTGTTGGCGGCCTTGCGGGCGCGCTTGACGGTTTTCTTTACCGAGGCCACTGCTTCTTCGGCGGTGGTGGCGATGGCTTCGCCCACATTGCCAGCGGTTTCTTTAACGCTATCGACGCCCTGCGACAGGGACGTCGCCACACCGTTTCCATTGCTCATTTGTTGCCTCCAAGGGGGCTAGGTTGGTCAAATCGCTGGCGATGCTATACCGGCAATGCGGATCGTGGAACGACTTTTGCGCGTTGTCCATGCGCTCCATCATGGCGCGCAGGCGTCGCGGTGCGACACCACTCAACAGCGCCCTTTAGCAAACCCCTTGAAAACAGCCTCCGCACGCGTTTATCGCCACTTGAAACGGCGTTCCGCGCCGCTGCGCAGATGCTGTGGCAGACGCAATGAAACGGCCCGCGCAGGCGATGCCAAGCGGCGCTACCGCGCGGAATTGCGCAGCGGCGTCATGCCATCGCCAGACACGCAGTGCAGCGTCGACGCGGCGCGCGGTGCCCGGCGAGCCCTGCTCGAGCCCGGCTGAAACGAATCGGCCGACGCGCATTTTTCATCGCCGGTTTAGGCCCTTGCCCACACACTCATTCAGCTTGGTTTACCGTATAGCCACGTTGTTCCCTGCCCTGCCCGTTCCCACCCCGGACCTGCCATGCGCCCGCTGCCCACCCTGCTCACCCTTGCCCTTGCCGCCGCCTTCGGCGGATTCGTCGCCTCGGCCATCAACGCCCACCTCGACAACCGCGCCGAAGCCGCCCCGCTGCCGGCGACGGCACTGACCGTACCCACGACCGCCGCATTGCCGGCGTCGGTTGCCGGGCAGCCGGTTCCGTCACTGGCACCGATGCTGGAACGGGTGATGCCGGCGGTGGTAAGCGTCAATACCAAGCAGGTGGTGCGGGTGCGCAATCCGTTCTTCAACGACCCGTTCTTCCGCCGCCTGTTCCCGGAAGTGCCGCAGGAACGCATCAACGAATCGCTGGGCTCGGGGGTGATCATCGACGCCGCCGAGGGCCTGGTGCTGACCAACCACCACGTCATCGACAATGCCGACGACGTACAGGTGACACTGTCGGACGGGCGCACGGTGAAGGCTGAATTCATCGGCTCCGACGCCGACACCGACGTCGCGCTGATCCGCATTCCGACCGGCAACCTCACCGAGATCAAGCTCGGCGACAGCACCCAGCTGCGCGTGGGTGACTTCGTGGTGGCGATCGGCAATCCATTCGGCTTCAGCCAGACGGTGACCTCGGGCATCGTTTCAGCGGTGGGCCGCAGCGGTATCCGCGGGCTGGGCTACCAGAACTTCATCCAGACCGACGCGTCGATCAATCCGGGCAACTCCGGCGGCGCGCTGGTCAACCTGCAGGGGCAGCTCGTCGGCATCAATACCGCCAGCTTCAATCCGCAGGGCAGCATGGCCGGCAACATCGGCCTGGGCCTGGCGATTCCGTCCAACCTGGCCCGCGACGTGGTCGACCAGCTGGTCAAGCATGGCGAGGTGGTGCGCGGCACGCTGGGCATCGAGAGCCAGAACCTGACCCCGCAGCTGGCCCAGAGCCTGGGCCTGACCGAGACCCGCGGCGCGCTGGTGACCCGGGTACTGGCCGGCTCGGGCGCGGCGGCGGCCGGGCTGAAGCCGGGCGACGTGGTGGTCTCGGCCAACGGCCAGCGCGTGGACAGCGCACAGGCCCTGCACAACATCGAGGGCCTGCAGGCCGTGGGCACCACGCTGACCCTGGACATCCGCCGCGACGGCAAGGCGCAGCAGCTCAAAGCCAGTCTGAAGGAACAGCCGCGCGCGGTGAGTGGCGAATCGCTCGACCCGCGGCTGACCGGCGCCACCTTCGCCGACCTGCCCGAATCGATGCGCCAGGCCGGACTCAGCGGCGTGCTGGTCAACGAGGTCAAACGCGGCAGCCGCGCGGCCAACAGCGGGTTGGCCAGCGGCGACATCGTCATCCAGGCCAGCGCCGGCGAATTTGCCGACCTGGCCAGCTGGCGTGCCAACTTCCAGCAACGCCCGCAGCAGCTGGTCCTGCGCATCGTGCGCGGCGGGGCCAGCGGGCAGCTGGTGATGCGCTGAACCGGCGTGGTGTACCTTGACGTGCACCACGCAGGCGCATGACACCCTCTACACCCCGGCGATGCTATTGATGGCGCTCGTTACCGCCGGGGTCATCCGCGGTCACCTTCCCCATCGCATACAGGAGATACACGATGAGCCCCACCAATACCGAAAACCTCAAGGAACACCTGGGTGAAGCCGGTTCGCACCTGAAGTCGGCCGCCAGCGCCGCCGGCACTTCGATCAAGGGTGCGGCGGGTGCCGCGACCGATGAACTGCGTATCGGCAAGGCCAACGTCAAGGCCGAGCTGTCCGACACTGCCCTTTCGGGCCTGGCCGCTGCCGAGTTCGGCGGTGCCGCAGCCAAGGAACAGGTCGACGCGCTGATGGACAAGGGCAAGGACCTGGTCGACAGTGCCGCCGAGCTGATCCGCGAGCGTCCGCTGGCCTCGTTCGGCGTCGCCTTCGCCGCCGGCTGGATCATTGCCAAGCTGGGCCGCAGCGGCGGCGACAAGTAATCCGGCGTGAGCGACCAGACCCAGTTGCCCCCCGACGGTGGCGCGGCATCCCCGCCACCGGCAGGTGATGCGTACAAAGCTCCCGGCCTGGAAGAAAGCATCCGTGACGTCGGCCAGGCCGGTCGCGCCACGGTTGATTCAGCCAAGCACACGCTGCGTTCGCTGCGCAGGCTGGCCTCGTTCGAATTCGCGCTGGCACGCAGCGCGTTCGGTCGGGCACTGGCCTGGAGCGGCGTGGCGATTGTGTTCGGTGCCTCTGCCTGGCTGCTGCTGGCCGGCACGCTGATCGCGCTGATGCAGCGGTGGGGTCTTTCGTGGTTCCACTCGCTGCTGATCACCTCCATCCTCAGCCTGGCGGTCACCGGCTATGCGGTCTGGCGGGTGTCGTTCTTCTTCCGCCACACCGGCATGCATGCCACCCGGCGTCAGCTGGCGCGGTTGGGGCTGTTCGACGAGCCGCATGACGACGACCCGGAAGGACGCGACGACGAAACGGAGCGCACGCCATGAAGTTTGAAGCCCTGCGCCAGCGGGTGAAGCGCGCCGAAAAGATCGTGGCGATCCGCAGCCATGAAACCCAGTGCAACTGGTTCACCCTCAGCCAGGCATGGCGCGAGGGCTGGACCCCGATGCGCATCATCACCGTAGGCCTGGCCGGCGGCTTCATTGCCGGCAAGCTGGAACCCGGCAAGACCCGCTTCCACGGGGCACGCTGGCTGCAGATGATCGGCTCAGTGTCCAACCTGCTCGCCAGTGCGCAGGCGGCATTTGCCTCGATGCAGGCGGCCGAGGCCGCCGATACCGCCGAGCAGGCCGCTGACAAGGTGGATGACGTGGCCGACGACGTGGCCCCGCCTGCGGCGGCCCGCGTTCAGCCGCAACCCGTGGTGACCCCCTCGCGCGGTGAACCGCAGCCGCAGCCGGCGGAAGCGGCCACCGACGTTTCAGAACGGTAAACCGTAGTATTTCGTCCTCAACACGTTCCGCCCGACCTCCGGTCGGGCACCATTCCCGCAGGCGATCGGCATGAGTGTTCCGGTAACTCCCTCTTCCGATTCGATCATGCCCGCACCCGACGGTGCCGAACCGACCCCGCCACATCCCGCAGCACGCCCGCGCGCGCCGATGTCACTGGTAGTGCTGGCTACATTGGCTGTCTGCTATACCCTGTGGGCGGCCCAGGACATCATCCTGCCGGTGCTGCTGGCGATGTTCTTCGCACTGGTCGGCAACCCCATCCTGCGCTTCCTCGGTCGCCTGTGGATTCCCCGTTTCCTGGCTGCGGTGCTGGTGATCGGCGTGGGCCTCAGTGGCGCGGCAGCGCTGGGGGTGCAGCTGGTCGGTCCGGCCATGGATTGGGCCCAGGAAGCTCCACAGCAGCTTCGCAAAGTGGCCCGGCAGGTGCAGAACCTGACCAAGCCGGTGCAGCAGGCCAACCAGGCCGCCGAGAACTTTGCGCGTGCGGCCGGCGGCGAGACCAACCGGCGTGTGCAGATCGTGCGCACCCAGCTGGACGACCCGTACCGGGTGCTGACGCGCGCGCCCAAACTGGCGGCGTCGGTGCTGGCGGTCGTGCTGCTGACGCTGTTTTTCATGATCTATGGACAGAACCTGCAGAAACACGCCATCGCCCTGTTTCCCAGCCGCCAGCAGCAGCGCTTCACCACCGACATCCTGCGTTCGATTGAACGCGAAGTGTCGCGCTATGTGCTGACCATCACCGTCATCAACACGCTGGTCGGACTGGTGTTTTCCGGGATACTGCTGTTGCTGGGCATTGGCGTGCAGGAGGCCCTGCTGTGGGGCACGGTGGCGGCGCTGCTGAACTTTGCGCCCTACGTGGGCCCGTTCATCGGGGTGACCCTGATGCTGCTGATGGGGTTCGTGGAGTTCAGCGACCCGTTCAAGGCGTTGCTGCCCGCCGCCTGCTACCTGGCCCTGCACACGGTGGAAGGCCAGGTGATCACCCCCATCGTGCTGGGCCGGCGGATGGCGATCTCACCGCTGATCCTGATCCTGGCGCTGATGGTGTTCGGCTGGCTGTGGGGGATGGTCGGGCTGCTGCTGTCGGTACCGCTGCTGGTGTGCATCAAGCTGGTGCTGGCGCGGCTGGATGGAACGCAGGGGTGGGCAAGGCTGTTGGAGTAGAATGACGGGGTGAATTTCCCTGTCCTCGCCATCACCCTCGACCTCGACGACACGTTGTGGCCGTTCGCCCCCATCGGGGCCCGCATCGACCAGGTGCTGCACACGTGGATGCTGGAGCACAGCCCGGCGACCGCCGCGATGTACCCGGTGGCCGCCATGCGCGAACTGCGCGAGCGCTCCTTCCGCGACAACCCGCACCTGCACTACGACCTGAGCGCCCTGCGCCGCTTGACCCTGCGCGAAGCACTGGAAGGCAGCGGGGCCAGTCTCGACCTGCTGGAGCCGGCCTACGAAGCGTTCTATGCCGCGCGCAACCAGGTGGAGTGCTATCCCGACGCCATCGAAGCGCTGGCGCGGATCGCCGCCCGCGTGCCCGTGGCGGCGGTCAGCAATGGCAATGCGGACCTTGAGCGGATCGGCCTGGCCCACCACTTCGCTTTCCAGCTGGGCTCGCGCGAGCACGGCGCGGCCAAGCCGGCAGCCAGCATCTTCCACGCGGCCTGCGAACGCCTGGGGGTGGCCCCGACCCATGTGCTGCACGTGGGCGACCACATGGACATGGATGTGGTCGGCGCGATGCAGGCCGGCCTGCGCGGCTGCTGGATCAATCGCGAAGCGCACACCTGGACCCATCCTTCGCTGCAGCCTGACCTGCAGTTTGACACCCTGACCGGGCTGGCCGACTGGCTTGACGCCAACACGACCGCAGCGCACGCCTGATCCCAACGGAACCTTTCCCGCATGACCCAGATCACCGGCTTCACCACCGACGCCTCCAAGGCCCTTCCGCTGCACGTGATGGAGCGCGAGCAGTTCGCTGCCTGGCGTGCGCAGCAGGCCCCGGCCCTCGTCGCCTGGCTGGATGCGCAGCACTTCAACGGCAGCGGCGGCACCGTGGCGCTGCTGCCGGGCGACGCTGGCATCGGCGGCGCGATTGTCGGCGTCGGTGATCCGGGCGATGCCTACGCCTACGCGCACGCGCCGTTCGCCCTGCCGGAAGGCAGCGTGTGGCAGGTGGCGGGGGAGCTGCCGGACACCATGCAGACCCTGCTGCACCTGGGCTGGGGGCTGGGCAGCTACCGCTTCTCCCGCTACCGCAAACCCAACCGCGCCCCGGCACAGCTGGTCGCGACCCCGGCGGCGGAAGTGCGCGACGTGATCACGGCCAGCCTGCGCGTGCGTGACTGGGTGAACACCCCGACCGAAGACATGGGCCCGCAGCAGCTGGAAGATGCCGCGCGTGAACTGGCCAGCGCGCATGGCGCACAGATCGAGGTGATCACCGGCCAGGCGCTGCTGGAGCAGAATTTCCCGGCCATCCATGCCGTGGGCCGTGCCTCGCACCGTGCACCGCGCCTGATCGCGCTGCGCTGGGGCCAGGCGGGCGCGCCACACGTGGCACTGGTCGGCAAGGGCGTGTGCTTCGACACCGGCGGCCTGGACATCAAGCCCGCCGACGGCATGCGCAACATGAAGAAGGACATGGGCGGTGCGGCGCACGCCCTGGCACTGGCGGGGCTGATCATGGCCCAGCAGTTGCCGGTGCAGCTGACCCTGCTGATTCCGGCGGTGGAAAACGCCATTGGCCCGGACGCCTTCCGCCCCGGCGAAGTGATTGCCACCCGCAAGGGCCTGAGCATCGAGATCGACAACACCGACGCCGAAGGCCGGGTGATCCTGTGCGACGCGCTCACCTATGCCAGTGAACAGAAGCCGGAGCTGCTGCTCGACTTCGCGACCCTGACCGGCGCGGCACGCATTGCGCTGGGGCCGGACCTGCCCGCGCTGTTTGCCAATGACGACACCGTAGCCCAGCAGTGGCTGGACGCGGGCGACCGCACCCGTGACCCGGTCTGGCGCATGCCGCTGTGGCGTCCCTACCTGCGTTACCTGCACAGCGGCATTGCCGACCTGGCCAATGCCGGCTCGCGCATGGCCGGCTCGGTTACCGCCGCGCTGTACCTGGAGCGCTTCATCGGCGAAGGTCAGAAGTGGGCGCATCTCGACGTCTACGCCTGGAACGACGGCGAGCGCCCCGGTCGCCCGGCCGGCGGCGAGGCGCTGGCGCTGCGCTCGGCGTGGCAGATGTTGAAGACGCGGTACGCGTGATATCCGAGATCCCCGCCACGGCGGGGATCGTCGTTTCCAACCTTGTCGAAAATGTGAATATCGGCCGGACACCGGTTCTGCGAGGATGAGCGCCAGCCCACCCACTCACTTCGTGAAGGCAGGTACTGGCCCATGTCGCTCTTCCGCTACACCCGCGCCGGCCAGGAGCCGGGTGCACCCCGCCGGCATTCCCCGCTGCTGTGGATCGGGCTGATCGCCTTCATCGCCGGCCTGCTGATCCTCGCCTTCGCCTGGCTGGCCGGCTGGCTGGGCCGTGACCGCGCGACCGCGCAATCCTTTACCGACACCATTGAAGCCGCCGGAGCCAGGCACCCGGGCTTCCGTCGTGCGCACAGCAAAGGCGTGTGTGTCAGCGGTACCTTCCAGGGCCTGCCCGCCGGTGCCGAACTGAGCTCGGCGCGGGTGTTCCGCCAGCAGCAGGTGCCGGTGCTGGGGCGCATGTCCATCGGCGGTGCCGACCCGCATGGGGCCGATGCCAACGCGCGCGTGCGCAGCATGGCGCTGCAGCTGGTAACCGACGACGGCCAGGAATGGCGCACCGCGATGAACAGCTTCCCGTTCTTCGCCGTGCCCACTGCGGATGCCTTCCTGGAACAGACCAAGGCACAGATTCCCGATCCCGCGACCGGCAAGCCGGACCCGGCGAAGATGGCGGCGGTGGCCGCGAAGTACCCCTCGGTGCGCGCCTTTGGCGAGTGGGCCAAGAGCGCGCCGTGGTCGACCAGCTGGGCCAATACCGACTACAACGGCGTCAACAGCTTCCGCTTCACCAACGCGGCCGGCGAGCAACAGGTAGTGCGCTGGAGCATGCGACCGCAGGCCGCGTTTGAAGCGATGAGCGCCGACCAGCGCGCGCAGGCGGGGCTGGACTATCTGGCCGACGAGTTCCAGCAGCGTCTGGCACAGGGGCCCGTGCAATGGGACATGTGGGTGACCCTGGCCGAGCCGTCCGATGCGGTGAATGATCCCTCGATCCCGTGGCCGACCGAGCGCCGCCAGGTCAAAGTCGGCACCCTCAGCCTCACCGCGATGCAACCGCAGGCGGCCGGGGCCTGCCGCGACATCAACTTCGACCCGCTGATCCTGCCCGCCGGCATCGACGGCACCGATGACCCGATCCTGGCTGCGCGCTCGGCGGTGTACTCGGTGTCGTTCAACCGCCGCGAGCGCGAAACCGCCAGCGGTGCGGCCAAGGCAGCGGGAGAAGCGAAATGAAAAACGGCACCGGACACTTCAACCTGACCGCGCGGGTGCTGCACTGGCTGATGGCGGTGCTGATCCTGACCATGCTGTTCGTGGGCGTGACCATGGTCGCCTCGCTGCATTGGCGGCCCGGCCTGATCGATCTGCACCGGCCGCTGGGCATCGCGATCCTGCTGCTGGCCGTGGTGCGCCTGGTCAACCGCCTGCGCCATCGCCCGCCGCCGCTGCCAGCGGACCTCCCGGGCTGGCAGGTGGCCGCCGCGCACGCCTCGCACTGGCTGCTGTATGGGCTGATGTTGGCGATGCCGCTGGTCGGCTGGGCGATGCTGTCGGCCGGCGGCTACCCGGTGCAGATGTGGAAGGGTTTTGCCCTCCCGCACATCCTGCCGCACAGCCCGGCCTTGTATGCGGCCCTGCGCAGCGCGCACAGCCTGCTGGCTTACGTGCTGTTTGCGACGGTGGTCCTGCACCTGTGCGCAGCGCTGTTCCATGCCTGGGTGCGGCGGGACGGGGTTTTCTCGGCAATGGCGCGCGGGCCTGACCGGGTGTAGAGACGCGCCATGCGCGTCTGCGGGGCGTGCCTGCCGGTCTGCGTGCAGACTGTGCCCCAGTCAGCCCGCTGCCGTTTGCCCGTGACCGTTGTTGCGGTCACACTCGGCCCGATTCCACGTCCTGAGTCCCATGAACGCATCCGCCGAACTGCTCAAGGAACTTCGCATCGACCGCCAGAAGGGCGCGGCTCCGCCGCCGTCGCCGCCCCGGCGCGGTCTCTGGATCACGCTGGCCATCGTGGCCCTGTTACTGCTCGCCGGCGTCGGCTGGTTCGCCTTCGGCCGCGAAAAGCCGCTGGAAGTGACCACTGCCCCGGTGCTGGCCATCCAGCAGGGCACCGCCAGCAGCTCGGTGCTGGATGCGAGTGGCTACGTCGTCGCCCGACGCATGGCGACGGTCTCCGCCAAGATCACCGGCAAGGTGCGCGAGGTGATGATCGAGGAAGGCATGCGGGTGGAAGCGGGGCAGATCATGGCCACGCTCGACCCCATCGATGCCGACGCCCAGCGCGACCTGTCCGCGTCTCAACTGGAAGCAGCGCGCGCGCAGCTGGCCGGGCTCAAGGCGCAGGTGGCCCAGGCCGATGCCGAGGCAGGCCGTCTGCAGGCCCTGGTCGGTCAGCAACTGGTCTCGCGGTCGCAGTACGACCAGGCCACCGCACAGCGTGACAGCCTGCGCGCGCAGCTGAAGACCGCCGAGCGCAACACCCAGGTCGCCGCCGACTCACTGGCCATCGCCGACCTGGGCGTGGACAACAACATCGTGCGCGCACCGTTCTCCGGTGTGGTGACCGCCAAGGCCGCGCAACCCGGTGAGATCGTCTCGCCGCTGTCAGCCGGCGGTGGCTTCACCCGCACCGGCATCGGCACCATCGTCGACATGGATTCGCTGGAAATCGAGGTCGAGGTGGGTGAAGCCTACATCGGCCGGGTGCAGCCGAAGATGCCCGTGGAGGCGACCCTGAATGCGTATCCGGACTGGAAAATTCCGGCCGAGGTCATCGCCATCATTCCCACCGCTGACCGCGGCAAGGCCACGGTGAAGGTGCGGGTGGCGCTGAAGGTGAAAGACCCGCGCATCGTGCCGGAAATGGGCGTGCGGGTGAGCTTCCTGGAAGCGGCGGCACCCGCCCAGGCAGAAGCGCCCAAGGGCGTCCGCGTGCCGGCTTCGGCGCTGGTGGAGCGCGACCAGAAGACGGTCGCCTTCGTGGTCAGCGATGACGGTCACGCGCAGCAGGTGCCAGTGACCGTGGGTGTGGCATTGAACAACGACCGCCAGGTTACCGCCGGGCTCAGCGCCGGCCAGCAGGTGGTCACCAGCCCGCCCCCGGAACTGCGTGATGGCAGTGCGGTGGTGGAGAAGCAAGCGCCGTAACCGGCGACACGACCCACGGTCGTGTCCTACCGGTGTGTTTGATTGGATTCGTGATCGGTAGCGCACGACCGTTGGTCGTGCGTGCACCAAACTTCCTGATACGGAGAACCACCCATGTCCACCCTGGTTTCGCTCCGCAACATCACCAAGACCTACCAGCGCGGCCCTGAAAAGGTGCAGGTGCTGCATGGCATCGACCTGGACATCCAGCGCGGCGACTTCGTGGCACTGATGGGGCCGTCGGGTTCGGGCAAGACCACCCTGCTCAATCTCATCGGCGGCCTGGACACCCCCAGCGGGGGCGAGATCGAGATTGAAGGCGAACGCATCGACCGCATGAGCGGCGGCCAGCTCTCCACCTGGCGCAGTCACCACGTGGGCTTCGTGTTCCAGTTCTACAACCTGATGCCGATGCTGACCGCGCAGAAGAACGTGGAACTGCCGCTGCTGCTGACCCACCTGGGCGCGGCGCAGCGCAAGCGCAATGCCGAGATCGCGCTGACCCTGGTCGGCCTGGCCGACCGCCGCAGCCATCGCCCCAACGAATTGTCCGGCGGCCAGCAGCAGCGCGTAGCGATTGCCCGCGCCATTGTGTCCGACCCGACCTTCCTGATCTGCGACGAACCCACGGGCGACCTGGACCGCGCCTCGGCCGAGGAAATCCTGTCGTTGCTGCAGCAGCTCAACCGCGAACACGGCAAGACCATCATCATGGTCACCCACGACCCCAAAGCGGCCGAATACGCCACCCACACCGTGCACCTGGACAAGGGCGAGCTGGCCGATGCGCCGGCGGCGCACTGACGGAGGAGCGCTGCGATGAAATATTTCTCGCTCATCTGGGCGCAGCTGTTCCGCAGCAAGACGCGGACGCTGCTGACCCTGTTTTCGGTGGTCGCCGCCTTCCTGCTGTTTGGCATGCTCGACTCGGTGCGCGTGGCCTTCAGCTCCGGCGGCAGCGTGGAAGGAGCCAACCGGCTGATCGTGGCCTCGCGCCTGTCGATCACCCAGTCGCTGCCGATCCGGCTGGAGCCGCAGGTGCGGCAGGTGGCCGGGGTGAAGGACGTCACCTACGGCATGTGGTTCGGCGGCATCTACCAGGATCCGAAGAACTTCTTCGCCAACTTCTCGGTGGCACCGAACTACTTCGACGTATACCGCGAACTGCAGCTGCCGCCGGACCAGCTGAAGGCGTTCCAGGACACCCGCACCGGCGCGGTGGTCGGCGAAACCCTGGCCAAGGAGTTCGGCTGGAAGATTGGCGACACCATTCCGCTGCAGGCCACCATTTTTCCGCGCAACGGCAGCAACGACTGGCCGCTGCAGCTGGTCGGCGTGTTCCGCTCCAAGGATCGGACCCTGGCCGCCAACGAAGAACGCCAGTTGATGATGAACTGGAAGTACTTCGATGAGAGCAACGACTACATCAAGAACCAGGTGAGCTGGTACACGGTCACCCTGGACAACCCGGACCACGCATCGCGGGTGGCGCAGGCGATCGATGCGATCTCCGCCAACTCCGATCATGAAACCAAGACCCAGACCGAATCGGCGTTCCAGCAGGCCTTCGTCAAGCAGTTCGCCGACATCGGTTTGATCGTCACTTCGATCATGGGCGCGGTGTTCTTCACGCTGCTGCTGCTCACCGGCAACACCATGGCCCAGGCCGTGCGCGAGCGGATTCCGGAGCTGGCCACGCTGAAGACGCTGGGCTTCAAGGACAGCACGGTGCTGGTATTGGTGATGATCGAGTCCGTGCTGCTGATCGGGCTCGGTGGGGCGATCGGCATGGGCCTGGCGGCGATGATCCTGCCGGCCCTGGCCCCCAGGACCCAGGGGCTGCTGCCTCCGCACGTGCCGACCCCGACCTGGGTGATGGGCGTGGCCTTGATCATCGGCATCGGGGTGATCGTGGGCCTGCTGCCGGCGCTGCGCGCCAAACGGTTGAAGATTGTGGACGCCCTGGCGGGCCGCTGAGGAGAATCGACATGATCAAGCAATGGTTGAAGAACGCGCTGACGGTCGTGCTGCTCGCGGTGGCCTTGGGCGTGTGGATCGCATTGCCCTGGCCGGGCGTGCTGGCGGTCGCCGTCGCCGTGGCGCTGTGGCTGCTGCTGACCCGCAGCGGCCGACTGGCGCTGGCCGCCACCCGCATCGGCGTGGCCAGCCTGCCGCAACGCTGGGGTGCATCGTCGGTGGTCGTGGTGGGCATTGCCGGCGTGGTTGGCGTGCTGGTGGCCATGCTGGCGATGGGCCAGGGCTTCCAGTCCACCCTCAACAGCACCGGCGATGACAGCACCGCGATCGTGCTGCGCGGCGGTTCGCAGGCCGAGACCAATTCGGTGATCACCCGCGAGCAGACCCCGCTGCTGTCCACCCTGCCCGGCGTCAGCAAGGACGCGCAGGGCCGGCCGATGATCTCGCCGGAGCTGTCGCAGGTGGTCAACCTAGTGTCCAAGGGTGACGGCACCGACGTCAACGCGCAGTTCCGAGGCGTGGGCGAGATGGGCTGGCTGGTGCATGACAAGGTCAAGGTGACCGAAGGTCGCCAGTTCAAACCTGGGTTGCGCGAGATCGTGGTGGGCAAGGGCGCGCAGAGCCAGTTCCGTGGGCTCGATGTAGGCCAGACGCTGACCCTGGGCAACCAGCAGTGGACGGTCGTAGGTGCGTTCAATTCCGGCGACTCGCATGACTCGGAGCTGTGGACCGATGCCGAGACGCTGGCGACGACTTACCAGCGCAGCGCGTGGCAGTCGATCAGCGTGCGTACCGACGGCAAGGCAGGGTTCGACCAGTTCAAGGCAGCCGTCGCCGCCGACCCGCGCCTGAAGCTGGACGTGGAAACCACCAAGGCCTACTACGCCAAACAGGGTGGCGGGCTGACCAAGCTGATCAGCGTGCTCGGCACGGTGATCGGCGCGATCATGGCCTTCGGCGCAGTGTTTGGTGCGCTCAACACGATGTATGCGGCGGTGGCCACGCGTGCGCGTGAGATTGCCACCATGCGCGCCATCGGCTTCCGCGGCCTTCCAGTGGTTACCGCGATCATGCTCGAGACCATGCTGCTGGCACTGATCGGGGGCTTGTTGGGTGGACTGGTCGCCTGGGCGATCTTCAATGGCTACAGCGTGAGCACGATCGGCAGCAATTTCAGCCAGGTGGTGTTCCAGTTCAAGGTGTCGCCCGAGCTGCTGTGGAGCGGTCTGAAGTGGGCATTGGGCATTGGCCTGGTGGGCGGCCTGTTCCCGGCCCTGCGGGCCGCGCGGCTGCCGATCACCACGGCGCTGCGCGAAACCTGATGCGTGTGTGTGTGGACCTGCAGCGCCCGGCGGGGCGCTGCAGGTGCTGTGTTACAGGTGGATCACAAAGCAGTGGATGTCGCCGTCCATGCGACTGCAGTCGAAGCGCATCGGGCGGTTTTTGATGGGCTCGCCGTGCATCGTTATGCCGGCCCACTTTGCGCGCTGCATGAAGTGCGGCTGCGCGTCGTAATAGCTTCTGTAGTGGAAGGACCGCGGCCCTCCATCGGCGGCGAGGAAGTCCTCCGGCGATTCCTGGATGGGGTTGTGGTAGTCCTTCGATTGCAGATATTCCCAGTTGCGGGTCTCATGGTCGAAGTAGAAGTCCATGGATCCATAACCGGTCTTGCCCGTTCCAAGACGCGCGATGAACGGCGTCGATCCATCCAGCTGGAAGTCGAAGACGATGACACGACCGTACGGGTCCGCCTTGAAGTGGCGGAAGATGGACGAGTTGTTCAGAACACGCTGCGCGACTGCGCGAGACTCCAGATGCATCGGATGCATGCTGGATACGTGATGCCCCCACATTGTCGCGTCGGTCCCTGTGCCGGGCCAATCGGGTGGAATCAGCGAGAGCGAACTCCAGTCATAGACGAACTCGCCACTACTCCTGTTGTAGCGGAGGATCATCTCGTCGAACTGCTCGGCGAGCCACGTCGTGGGACGTCCTCTATGCACCACTAGATTCTCGCCCTCGCGCTCGACTTTAAGTGCATAGAGCAGTCGGTAATTGAACCCCGTATAGATGAAGTGGACCCCCTCGCCCATGCGCAGTGCCATGGCGTCGCGTTCGTCCTCGGTGCAGTAGAAGCAGCTCCAGGCGATCGGATCTGCTGGTCGTTCATTCGCGGGAATGACGACGGCGTCATAAACAGGAACCTCGGCCTGGGCTGGAACTGCGGCCAGTCCCAATGAAAGCCATATAAGGGGTTTCATCATCTTCTGCTCCTTGAACACCCGCACATGCGGGCGTTCGGAGTGAAGCAGCCAACGCCACTTACGAATATCGGAACCGAGCGAAATGATCTGAGTCCGTTGTACCAAGTCAGATCACGCATTGCTACGGTAGCGCCGGCCGTTGGCCGGCCTTCGGCCCTGCATGGGCCGGCCAACGGCCGGCGCTACCAGTTGGCTTTCGGGGTCAACTTCAGATTGTTGCCTTGCGCGTTCGCCACAGGCTGTCGCCAATGAACAGCAACAGGCCGGCCCAGATGGCCGCGAAGCCCAGCGCCTTGCTGCCGTCGAAGGGCTCGCGGAAGAAGAACACGCCCAGCAGCAGGCCGATGGTCGGGGCGATGTACTGCAGGATGCCCACCAGCGACAGCGGGATGCGCTTCACGCCGTAGGCGAAGCCGATCAGCGGCAGCGCGGTGACCGCGCCACCCAGGATCAGCAGCAGGTCGTTCCTCCAGCCCCAGCCGCTGAAGAAGGCCCCGCCGTGCGCACCTTCGCTCCAGATCGCAAAACCGATCGCCGGCAGGAACAGATACAGGCTTTCGATGCCCAACCCGGCTACCGGGTCCACCGAGATCAGCTTGCGCAGCAGGCCGTACAACCCGAACGAGCAGGCCAGGCCGAGCGCGATCCACGGCGGACGGCCAGCGTCCACGGTCAGCCAGGCCACACCTACCGCAGCACAGGCGACGGCCAGCCATTGCAGGCCGCGCAGCCGTTCTTTCAGCACCAGCACGCCCAGCAGCACGCTCACCAGCGGGTTGATGAAGTAGCCCAGGCTGGTTTCGATGACATGGCCGGCATTGATGGCCCAGATGTACAGGCCCCAGTTGAACGCGATGGCCAGGCTGCTCAGCGCCAGCGTGGGCAGCGCGCGCGGCTGGTCGGCGATGGTCTTCCACCAGCGCCGGCCGCTGCTCAGCAGCAGCCAGGCCACCACCAGCACCGTGCTCCAGATGATCCGGTGGGCAATGATCTGCTGGGACGGCACCGCCTTGAGCAGGTGCCAGTAAACCGGTACCAGCCCCCACAGGGTGAAGGTGAAGGCCGTGATCGCCAGGCCCCGGCGCTGCTCCCGCAGCGCCTGCGCATCGACCGCGCTCACTTGGCGCGGGTCCGGGCGAGGGTCAGCACCACCACGCCGGCCAGGATGACGCCCATGGCCAGCAGGTCGTGCGCGCCAAAGCGCTCCTTTCCGATCCAGGCCCCCAGCAGCACCGCGATGACCGGATTCACATAGGCATAGCTGCCGGCCAGCGCCGGGCGCACGTTGTGCAGCAGCCAGACATAGGCGGTGAAGGCGACGATGGAGCCAAACATGCACAGATAGGCCACCGCCAGCAGACCGTCCATGCTGGGCCAGGTGGTCGGGCGCTCGCCGCTGGCCAGGCCCAGGGCCACCAGCATCACACCACCGCAGATCATCTGCCCGGCAGCGGTCATGAAGGGGCTGGGCAGGTCCAGTCGGCGCGCACTGACCGAGCCGAACGCCCAGCCGATGGGGGCGATCAGCAGCAGGATCAGGCCCTGCGGCGACGCGGTGAGGCTGCTTCCCGCATTCAGCCAGACCACGCCGAGAAAGCCGATGGCAATGCCCAGCCACTCGCCCCGGGTGGCGTGTTCGCCCCGTAATGCGCCAAACAGCGCCATCCACAGCGGGACCGAGGCCACCGCGGTGGCGGCCAGGCCGGAGGAGACCGTGCGCTCGGCCAGCACCACCATGCCGTTGCCCAGCACCAGCATGGTCAGGCCCATGAACACCAGATTGCGCCACTGGCGAGGCGTGGGTGCCGCCATGCCGCGCCAGCGCAGCACCGCGTACATCAGGCTTCCGGCCACGATGAAACGGGCTCCGGACACGGTGGTCAGCGGCAGCGCGCCCCCTTCCAGGGCCAGCCGGATGCCCAGGTAGGTGGACCCCCACACCACGTAGACCAGCAGCAACGCCAGGACCACCATGCCGGTACGCGGCGCGGGGGCGGGAACGGGGGTGGGGACGGCCATTGCACGACCAGCTGGCGGGGGAACGGGGATTCTAGGGCCGCTGTCGCGGCGGGACTAGTCACATGGTGCAATGTCCACCGGTCATGCACGTGGGGTAAGGTAAAAGCAGGTGCCCATCCCGGGCCCGGCGCTTTCCAGATCCACCGCTTCACCGCGAGGAACGATTTTCCGCATGAGCCACTCCCCCTCTCTTTCCACGCCCCTTGATGAAAAGGCGGCGCTCAAACGCTCGATCTCCAACACCCTGAAAGGCTCGGCCGGCAACCTGGTCGAGTGGTACGACGTGTATGTGTACTCGGTGTTCGCGGTCTACTTTGAATCGCAGTTCTTCTCGGCCGAAGACAAGAACTCCACCATCTACGTGTGGGCGATCTTCGCTGCCACCTTCCTGATGCGCCCGATCGGCGCGTGGTACTTCGGACGCTTTGCCGACCGTTACGGCCGCCGCCTGGCGCTGACCGTGTCGGTGACCCTGATGGCCGCCTGTTCGTTCCTGATCGCCCTGACCCCGACCGCAGCCACCATTGGCGGCTGGGCGGCACTGATCCTGCTGTTCGCGCGGCTGCTGCAGGGCTTCGCCACCGGTGGCGAGTACGGTGCCTCGGCAACCTATATGTCTGAAGCGGCCATTCCGGGCCGCCGCGGCTTCCTGTCGTCGTTCCACTACGTCACCCTGGTGGGCGGCCACGTGCTGGCGCAGCTGACCCTGCTGACCATGCTGATCTTCTGGGCCAAGCCGGAAATCTCGGCCTGGGGCTGGCGCATCGCCTTCGGCATCGGCGGTCTGGCCGCGATCGTGGTGTTCTGGCTGCGCCGGACCATGGACGAATCGCTGGGCCATGACTCCATCGAAGCCGCGCGCGAAGGCAAGGCCAAGGCCTCCGGCTCGATGCGCGAGCTGTTCGTGAACCAGTGGCGTCCACTGCTGCTGTGCTTCCTGATCACCGCCGGCGGCACCGTGGCCTTCTACACCTATTCGGTGAACGGCCCCAAGATGATCCAGAGCGCCTTTGCCGGCAACGACGTGATGACCGGCACGCTGATCAACCTGGGCGTGCTGACCTTCCTGATGCTGCTGCAGCCGGTCGGCGGCTGGCTGTCGGACATGATCGGGCGCAAGAGCCTGCTGGTGTTCTTCGGCGTCGGCGGCGTGCTGTACAGCTGGTACCTGATCACCGAACTTCCGAACCAGCATGATCCGGTGTGGGCGTTCCTGACCCTGGCCCTGGGCTTCGTGATCCTGACCGGCTACACCTCGATCAACGCGGTGGTGAAGGCGGAACTGTTCCCGACCCACGTGCGTGCACTGGGTGTGGGCCTGGGCTATGCGCTGGCCAACTCGCTGTTCGGCGGTACTGCGCCGCTGCTCTACCAGGGTGCGCTGAAGACCGGCCATGTGGGTGAGTTCGCCATCTACGTCACCGCGATCATTGCCGTTTCGCTGTTCGTGTACGTGTTCTTCCTGAAGAACAAGGGCCCGAACTGGCTCGATGGCACGCGGAAGTAAGGTATTGATGCAATTACAGAAGCGCCGGGGCATGCCCCGGCGTTTTTGTTTGGATTTCCGGGTGGCGTGGTCACGACCAACGGTCGTGACCTACCGGATGGCGCGTTCGCGGGCCCGTCAGCGGCGGGCCGCCTCGCTCTTTTCGCGGATGGCGCGGAATTCCGACCCCTCTTCCCAATGCGGCCAGCGGCGGCTGTTGGCCAGTTCCATGCCCAGGTCATACACCAGCAGGGTATCGGCGGCGTGGCCGGCCGGATCCCAGCTGGGGGTCCAGGCGTCGCAGGCCTGGTGGTAGCAGTCGGCGAAGTACTTGTCGCGCAGCGCGCGACCGGCTTCCACGCCGCCTTCCAGCTTGTCCAGGCCGGGGCCGATGGTGATCGCCGGCACGCCCAGGCGGGCGAAAGCGAAGTGGTCGGCGCGATAGAAGAAGCCGGCTTCCAGGTTCGGGTCCGGCGAGTAGCTGCGTCCGCGCGCCTTGGCCACGCGTTCCAGGTCGCCCTCCAGCGACACCCGGCCCTTGCCCCATGAGGCAATGTCGCGGGTCGCGCCGTCCGGGCTGAACATCTCGATGTTCAGCACCGCGGCGGTCTTGTCCAGCGGAGCCAGCGGGTGCGCGGCGTAGTAGTTCGCCCCCAGCAGCCCCTTTTCCTCGGCGGTCAGCGCGACGAAATACAGCGTGCGCTGCGGCTGCGGGCCGGCCGCGAACACGCGGCCCAGCTCCAGCACGGTGGCCACGCCGGTGGCGTTGTCGATCGCCCCGCGCCGGATGCGGTCGCCCTTCGCGTCGGGCTGGCCAATGCCGAAGGCATCCCAGTGCGCAGAGAAGATCACCGCCTCATCGCCGTGCGCACCGCCGGGCAGCTTGGCCACCACGTTGCGGGTGATGACCTGCTCACGCTTGAGCTTGAACTGCGCAGAGAGCTGCGCATCGCCCAGCACCACCGGCTGGAAGCCTGCGCTCATGGCCTTGCGCTTCTCGGCTTCGAAGTCCAGCCCTGCGTCGCGGAACAGCTGCTCGGCCAGTGCGCGCTGCATCCAGCCGCGTACCGGGACGTGCTGCGCCAGCGCCTGCTCCTGGGTGCGCTCGATATCGAACAACGGCGAGGTGCCCGAACTTTTCACGGTGGCCCAGCCGTATGCAGCCGGTGCGGTTTCGTGGACGATCAAGACGCCCTGCGCGCCACGGCGTGCGGCTTCTTCGAACTTGTAGGTCCAGCGGCCGTAGTAGGTGACGGCCTTGCCGTCGAACGCACCGGGCGCTTCGGCTTCGAAGTCGGCGTCATTGATCAGCACCACGGCGATCTTGCCGTGCAGGTCGACGTCCTTGTAGTCGTTCCACTGCCGTTCCGGCGCGTCGATGCCATAGCCGACGAACACCAGCGGGGCATCCTTGATGTTCACCTCAGCCTGCGGGCGCAGGCTCTGCAGGGTGACGTCGACCCCATTGGCCAGGGTCTGGGTCTTGCCCTTCTGGCGCAGCTGCGCCCGCACCGGACCATCGACCTGGGCACGCACCATCGGCACCGGCTGCACCCAGCTGCCGTCCACGCCACCGGGCTGCAGGCCCGACGCCTTGAACTGCTCGATCAGGTACTGCACGGTGCGCTCCTCGCCGGGACTGGCGGGCGCACGGCCCTCGAACTCGTCCGACGCCAGCACGCGCACATGCCGCGACAGCGCCTGCGGGTCGATGCCACCGCCGGGCAGGTCATTGGCGGCGTAAGCCAGCCCCCCCGCAAACAGACAGGACGACAGCAGCAGGATGCGCATCGGATTCACGGCAGTACACCAGGAAAAAACGGAATGCCAGAGTGTAACGTGACAACTACATGACGTCGCCACGGCTGCTCTTGAACTACCGCCTGTCCCGATCCAACCAGCACGCCAACCCCTGCGCGTTGAGCTCGATATCCATCGCCAACACCCGCACCACCGCCGCCTCATCCAACCGGCAACCATGTGCCTGCGCGCGCTCCACATACAGCTCGGTCAGTGCCGCCACCAGGCAGCGATGCCGGTCCGCACGGCCATCGCACTGCCGACCAATCTCCACCATCGCATCGATCTGCTCGATCAGGTCAGCTCCCAGTTTCGGAATGTCGCCTACGCGCCCGAAATGGGTGAGGTACACCGACTGCGGCTGCAGCGCCAGCAATCGGCCGATGGAGTGCTTGAGCGGCTCCGGATCGAACTGCACCGGCGACGAGGTAGGCACCACGAACGCGCCCTGGTCGCTGTCCAGCTCGCGATAGGACAGCCCGAATGTGTCGCCGGTGAAGGCGCTGCGGCTGCGTTCGTCCCACACGCACAGATGGTGGCGGGCGTGCCCGGGGGTGTCGATGCACAGCAGCAGCCGCCCGGCCAGGTCCACGTGGTAGCCGTCTTCGGCGATCACCACGCGCTCAGGCGACACTGGCAGGATCGGACCGTAGCTGCGGGCGATCTCCTCTGCCCCGTAGACTTCGGTGGCCCCCGCGATCAACCGCGCCGGGTCGATCATGTGCGGTGCGCCACGCGGATGCACCACCAGCTGCGCGTTGGGCAGCTGCTGCATCAGCAGACCCGCACCGCCCGCGTGGTCGAGGTGCACGTGGGTCACGATCAACCAGTCGACCTGCGCCGGGGTGAATCCCACCCGCTCGAGCGCGGCCAGCATGGCCGGCACTGACAGCCCGGTACCGCAGTCGATGAAGGCCGCGCGACCGGCCTCGGTGATCAGATAGGCAGCGCCGAAGTCGTCGCGCTGGAACGCGGTGTCGATGGTATGAATGCTGGGGTCGATAGGCATCTGTGCCTCCCTGGCGATGAAACGGGTGGGGCATCGCCCATCAGGCGATTGCCCTCAATCTACGCCGAATCGGCCGTCGCCTTCGATTCTGCTTTGGTCGCACGTCGCGCCAGCCAGCTGCCACGCAGCAGTACCGCCAGCACCAGCACGCCGAGGAAGGCCCCATAGGCATACAGCACGGCCAGCACCTGCCGCCAGATCGGGCCCGCATCGCCCTGGACCACGCCGATGTGGTGGCCCCAGAGCATGGCGACGGCACTGAGGGCAAAGGCCAGCAGCAGGGTGAGGGTGTCGAAGGCGCGGCGCGCGGCGGTGTGGGGCTGGCGTGGGAACCACCAGAACAGGGCACCCAGCAGGGTGAACCAGGGCAGGAACAGCAACAGAGACAGCCAGGGCATTGCGGTCATCCTGTTGGGGATGACTGCATCATGCCATGTGGAGCAGCCGGGCAAGCCCGGCTCTACCGTATGGCACCGACCGGTAGGTACCGACCGTTGGTCGGTACTCCACGGACATCATGCATCGCGGAGAACCGCGAGGGCAGCCAGCACCTGGTCCACCTCGGCTTCCAGCTTGAACAGCTCGCTCTGCAGCTGGTCGCCCTGTTCGGCCTGCTTGAGCACGGCGATCAGCTGGCCGGCATCGCGCGGTGAATCGAAGCCTTCGCTCTGGATCAGCAGGGTGCCGTCGCTGGCCTGCAGCTTGAAGTAGAAGCGACCGTCTTTTTCGCGATACTGCTTGAACAGCGGCGGCGCGGCGCGCAGTTCCTGCGCGTCGTCGGCGATGGCGTCGCGGGCGGTGGACAGGTCACGCAGGCCGACCGCGTGGCGCAGTTCCTTCAACAGCGGAATGGCGTACTGCTCGCGCAGCTGCTGGCCGCGGCGGCGCAGCAGCGCCTCGATCTTCTCCGGCTCGGCCATCAGCGCGTCGTAACGCTCGCGCAGCGGAGTCAGTTCCTGATCGATGCGCTCGAACAGCTGCTGCTTGGCGTCACCCCAGCTGATGCCGTCGGCGAAGGCCTGGGCAAACGCGGCAGTCTGCTCCGGGCTGGCGAAGGCCTGGTACATCTGGAACAGCGCCGAGCCTTCGGTGCTCTTCGGTTCGCCCGGGGCGCGCGAGTCGGTCAGGATCGAGAACACCAGCTTCTTCAGCTCCGCGCGCGGCGCGAACAGCGGAATGGTGTTGTGGTAGCTCTTGCTCATCTTGCGGCCATCCAGGCCGGCCAGGGTGGCGACCTGCTCGTCGATCACGACGTCCGGCAACGGGAAGTACTCCTTCCCGTATACATGGTTGAAGCGCTGGGCGAAGTCGCGCGCCATCTCGATGTGCTGGATCTGGTCACGACCCACCGGCACCCGGTTGGCCTTGAAGATCAGAATGTCGGCAGCCATCAGCACGGGATACATGAACAGCCCGGCGCTGATGCCTGCGTCTTCGTCCAGCTGCTCCTCGCGGTTCTTGTCCACCGCCGCCTTGTAGGCATGAGCGCGGTTGAGGATGCCCTTGCTGGCGATCACGGTCAGGAACCACATCAGCTCGGTGGTTTCCGGGATGTCGCTCTGGCGGTAGAACCATACCTTTTCCGGGTCCAGGCCACAGGCCAGCCAGCTGGCGGCAATCTCCAGGGTGGAACGCTGGGTGCGCTCGGGCTCCTGCGCCTTGATCAGGCTGTGCAGGTCGGCCAGGAAGAAGAAGCTCTCGATCTCCGAGGCCTGGCTGGCGGCAATGGCCGGGCGGATGGCACCGACGTAGTTGCCCAGGTGGGGCGTGCCGGAAGGGGTGATGCCGGTAAGAACGCGGGTGGTCATGGGGGAATCATGTCGGACAGGTAAACGCCCCCAGTTTACCTGCCCCGGCGCAACCCCGTTGGCCCGGGTGGCACGTTCAACCCAGTACCTTCCCAGCGGATGCGCTGCCATGAGACACCTGATCCTGCCCCTGCTCGCCACACTGGCGCTGACCGGGTTCAAGCCCTACCCACCGGACCCGGGCCTGAACTCGCCGGTGGAACTGAGCATCGTTGACCGCGGCCAAGGCAACGAGCTGCCGTACTACAGCCAGCGCGGCCAGCGCTGGGTCGCTGGCCAGAACGGTCACCCGTACAGCCTGCGGCTTACCAACCGCACCCCCAGGCGCTTGCTGGTCGTGCTGTCGGTGGACGGATTGAACGTGATCAATGGCCAGGTGGCCTCTTCGGACCAGACCGGCTACGTGCTGGAACCGTGGCAACGCGCGGACATCACCGGCTGGCGAAAGTCGCACCAGGAAGTGGCGCAGTTCGTGTTCACCGACCCGGGCCGCAGCTACGCCAGCCGAACCGGCCGCCCGGACAACGTCGGCGTGATCGGCATGGCGGTGTTCAACGAAGCGCCGTATCTCCGTCCGCCGGTGGCACCGGCAGCGCCGATGGCGCGTCAGCGCGCGCAGGTACCGGCTGCAGAGTCGGCTGACCGCGCGTTGTCGTCGGTCGAGGCGACGGGTTCGGCGGTCGCGTCGGCCCCGGCTCCGGCACTGGGCACCGGGCATGGCGCGCGCGAATCGTCGTATTCGGGAAGCACGGACTTCCGCCGCGCCAGCCCCATGCCGGTGCAGCAGGTGTCGGTCCGTTATGACAGCGAACGCAACCTGATCGCGCGCGGCATCATCCCCCGGCCGCGTCCGGTGGGGGGCGAGCCGCGGGCTTTTCCGGGCCAGTTCGTGCCGGATCCGCCGCCGTACCGCTGGCGTTGAAACGCTACATCACACACAGAAGAACGGGCCGCAGTGCGGCCCGCCTCTTCCATCACGGTGTCCGGGTCAAGCCCGGGCCCGATCAATGGTAATCCGGATATTCCTTGCGCATGGCCTGTTCGAAGTCACGGACTTCGGTTTCAGCGCGGTCTTTCGCCCAGCCATAGCGTTCCTGGAGACGGCCCGCCAGATACTCAGCGTTGCCCTCGGCCACCTTGAAGTCGTCGTCGGTCAGGTCGCCCCACTTGGCCTGCGCCTTGCCCTTCAGCTGCGTCCACTTGCCGGAAATGATGTCTTTGTTCATGGGTTGGCATCCTGTTGGAACGGCAATGTCGCCGCGGGTACAGGATGCGCAATCGCGTGTTGGCCGGCGGTCAAGCGTGAATGAAGTCCATGCTCACTTCATTGAACACGCAGACAGCACCGTGCAGCGCGCATGAAAAAAGCCGGGTTTCCCCGGCTTTCTTCGTGATGCATTCCGGCCGAAGCCGTTGCATCAATTGCCGTTGGCGGCGTCTTCCACCTTTTCACCCGCCTTCTGCACGTCCTTGCCGGCACCGGCAACGGTGTTGCAGCCGGACAGCAGGGCAACCGAGAACATCGACAACAGCATCAGTGCAATTACACGCTTCATGGGCTTCTCCTCAAGGTTCAAAAACGGCACCGCAAATCGGGTCCCACCTGTAAGACGGGCACGGGCCCGCCTTCCTGATCGCGGTGACCTCGCCGCCGTTTCCGGCAGCGCCGCCGCGTGGGTGCAATCTCGCGGTTGAGGCGTGCAATCGATGTGAACACGCGGCGGGCATTGTTCAGCCGCCCGCAGGGAAGCGCCGCTGAGGAGCTCAGTCGCGCATCAGGGTGGACTTGCCGAACAGGCTTTCCACCAGGTCTACGGCGACCTCCGCCGTGATGTTGCGGGTGTCCAGCAGCGGGTTGAGTTCGACGATATCCAGCGACCCCATCTGTCCGGTGTCGGCGATCATCTCCATCACCAGCTGCGCCTCACGGTAGTTCACGCCGCCCATGACCGTGGTGCCCACGCCCGGCGCGATGCTTGGATCCAGGAAGTCCACATCGAAGCTGACATGCAGGTGCGTGTTGGCGTCCATGCCTGCCAGTGCAGCTTCGACAGTGCGCTTCATGCCCACTTCGTCGATGTAGCGCATGTCGTAGACATCCACCTTGTGCTGCTTGATCAGGCGCTTCTCATCGGGGTCCACCGAGCGGATGCCGATCTGGTGCACCTGCTGCGGCGAGATCGCCGGCGCGCTGCCGCCCAGATGGGTCAGCGCCTCCGGCCCCAGTCCGCACAGGCACGCTACGGGCATGCCGTGCACGTTGCCCGAAGGGGTCACCTCACTGGTGTTGAAGTCAGAGTGCGCGTCGAGCCACAGCACGCGCAGATTGCGGCCCTGCTCCCGGCACCAGCGCGCCACTGCGGTAATGGAGCCGATGCCCAGGCAGTGGTCGCCGCCAAGCATGATCGGCACGCGGCCGTCCTGCAGCTCGGCATAGGTGGCGTCCATCAGCGCGCGGTTCCAGGCGACCACCTCGTCCAGATGACGGTAGCCCTGGTCGGGTGCCGTCCAGGGATTGCGCGGGCCATCGAGGTTGCCGCAGTCGCGAACGTTGACGCCACGCGCCTCCAGCGCCTGGGCCAGCCCGGCAATGCGCAGCGCCTCTGGCCCCAGCCCCGCACCGCGATGGCCGGCCCCCACGTCGGTGGGCACGCCAATCAGGGAAACCGGGGGAAGACGCTTGCTCATGCTGACTCCAAACACGATGGAAATGACCTCCCAGTCTAGTGATGTGATGGTTTTCACACTCGCGGCGTTGCAGCACCCAATACCCGCACACGGTCGTTCCACGGCGCAATGTGACCCATTGCGTCGAGCCGCGACGCAGCGTGAAAGCCTTGTGTGTCAACGGTTTGACATGCATGTGAGAGGAAGTGTGATTTACCTTTCATTAGCCAAGATGACGTCACCTGCGTGATACATTTCGCACTTCTTCGCAGTGCTGATTGACTAACCCGCAGAGGGTTGGTCTGTCGTTCGTCGTGTTCAGGGGGCAGTACGTGCAACGCAGTAACATCCATCAGATCGTCCGCAACGCCAGTGGTGAAAGCCAGCCGGCGCGCCAGCTGTATGATGCCGCCGCGATTGAAGACGCGTTCCGTCAGGCGCGCGAACGCGAATCCGGCCTGACCCTGTTGATGCTGTCCACGGCCGATGGCCGCGCTGTTGCTGAAGATTCGGCACTGGGCGTGGACGGTCGTCGACTGGCCGCGATGGCCAACTCCTTCCTTACGCTCGGTGAAACCGTCTCGCGCGAACTTGCGTTGAGCGAGGCCGACTACGCCACCATCTGCACCAAGCTCGGAAACGTGGTGCTGATCCGCATCAGCGCCGACAAGCCGCTGACCCTCACCGCTGTTGCCAGCCACGACGTCAACATGGCGGTGCTGCTGTTCCACGCGCGCGAATGCGCCGGACGCCTGCACGCCCTGCTGCCGCCGCGCGCGGGCTGACCCTTCCCGTTTTGTTGTGTCCTACCGGCAGGCGTCTGTCTGCTGCCCCCTGTGTCTGAGCAAAAAGGATTTGTCGTATGCCGAATCATTCGCTTGAAAAGCTGAACTCCCTCGCCGGTTTCGTTGGTGCGGCCCTCGTTGACGGTGACAGCGGCATGGCCCTGGCCATGGCTGGCGGCGGCAACATCAACCTGGAACTGGCGGCAGCCGGCAACACCGAAGTAGTGCGCGCCAAGCGTCGCGTGGCCACCTCGCTGGGCCTGTCCGATTCGATCGAAGACATCCTGATCACGCTGGACACCCAGTACCACCTGATCCGTCCGCTGGAAAGCAACCCGATGCTGTTCCTGTACGTGATCATGGACCGCAGCAAGGCCAACCTGGCGATGTCGCGCCACGAACTGAAGGCCATGGAAAAGACCCTGGACTTCAGCTGATCGCCTGAGGTCCACATGCAGCGCCCGCACGCGGGGCTGCATGTGGACCGTGCGACCTGTCCCGATGAATACCCCCCTTCGTAGTTTCCGCGTGGCCGCCGCGGGCCTGGATGTGCTGCACCAGACCCGGTTGAAGCTGGCCTGTTCAATGCTGCTGGCCGAGCGCATGGACGTGCAGCTGATCCCCTGGAGCGGCGAAGCCGACCTGCTGGTGATCGGCCTGGACCATGCCGACGCCGCCCGCACGCTCAGCGAAGCGAACGCGTCCAACGTGCCGACGCTGTCAATCGCGCGTCGCTACGCCGACGCCGCCTCCGGCCGCCTGCCGCACGGTGCCACCGTGCGCGACATCAACGAACAGCTGTCGAGCCTGCTGCTCAATGCGCCGGCTGCGGCTGCCGAACGCCCCTCGCCCGGCGTGCCCAAGCTGCTGCGCCTGGCGCAGATGCCGGCCAGCACGGATCTGCACCTGCTGCAGCGAGGCGGCATCAGCGCGGCGGTGGACACCACGACCCGCAGCATCGCGTTGCCGGCCTCGCTGACCCTTGCAGAGCTGGTGGCGCAGCTGGATGACAGCACGTGGTCGTCAGAAGTTGTCGATGCGGCCACCTTCCAGCACCAGTACACCTATCGCCTGCCGCAGCGCCACTCGTTCGAAGCGCTTTACTTCGCGCTTGCGCGTTACCGCCCTGAGCTGTTGCCGGCGCTCGATGCGCTGCCAGCGCTGAAACTGCGGCACTGGCCCGACCTGCACGCCGACGATGTACCGGCCAACTGGCTGCTGGCCATCGCGTGCCTGCATGCACGTTCCTGGCAGCCCGCCGCGCTGGCTGCGGCTTGCCATCTGCCGCGTAACACGGTGGAATCGCTCTTCTGTGCTGCTGTTGCCAGTGGCCTCGCTCTGAACCAGGATGCCGCCGTGCCCAGCCCCACCCGCCGTAAAGACGCCAGCGACTCACGTTTCTTCTCGTGGGTGGCCCGCCGCTTCGGCCTGAACCTGTTCCAAGGGGGTCAGTGATGAGCCTGCCCGCCAACAAGCTGGTGTTCGTCGGCAGCATGGGTGCCGGCAAGACCACTGCGGTGCGCGCGATTTCCGATATCGAACCGGTCAGCACCGAAATGCCGCTCAGCGGCGACACCGTCGGCGAAAAGGTGGAAACCACCGTCGCGCTGGATTACAGCTCGATTGAACTGGACGACGGCGAACTGCTGCACGTGTACGGCGTACCCGGCCAGCGCTACCTGGATTTCATGTGGCCGATGGTGTGCGAAGGCGCACTCGGTGTGATCGTGCTGGTCAGCGCCGGTCACCCGGAAGCCGTGGAATCGACCGTTGAGCTGCTGCAGGAATTCTCGCGGATTGCGCCGGAGGCCAGTCTGGCCGTTGGTGTGACCCGTTCGGATGAGTACCCGGCGCTGCTGATTCCGGAGTTCCGCAATGCGCTGTTCGAAGCCGGGCATCGCCTGCCGGTGATGCGCGTGGACGCCCGGTCGGCGACCCAGGTGACATTCCTGGTGAAGTCGCTGTTGTCGTATCGGTACGCTGAGACGAACTAAGTGGTGCCGACACCCGGATTCGAACTGGGGACCTACCGCTTACAAGGCGGTTGCTCTACCAACTGAGCTATGCCGGCACAGGCATGACGCGCGCCGGTTGCCGGCGCGGATGGCGATTCTAACGCAGGCGGGCGCATTCCAGCGAGCGCTGTTGTGCGGCCCCGCTGCGCTGGCGGGCTGCATTGGGGCTGGCTGCGTCAGCCAATGTCGCATCTACCCACCATTGGGCTCTGCCGTCGCCGCCGCTGGCGACCAGCCGGGCGTTGAATCCGGCGGCGCTGAGCGCGGCCATGCGCCGCTCGGCCCCCTCCCGGTTGCGGTACTGGCCCAGCGCGATGGCGTTGGCGTCTTCGCCCTGGCCGAGGATGTAGTAGTCACTGATGCCGGCGGCGGCAATCCGCTTGACCAGGGCCTGGGCCTCTTCGCGGCTGGCCGAGGGCGGCATCATCACCCGGTAGGTGCTGGCACCGGCGTTGGGGACTTCGCGCAGGCGCGAGCGCTGCAGCAGGTCGCCGGCTTTGCCCTGGGCGGCGATGGCGGCGTCGCGGCTGCTGAACGGGCCGAGGCTGAGGCACTGCGCCGCCGCGGGTGCCGGTGCTGCGGGTGCAGGTTCGGGCGCTGCGGCGACTGGCGAGACCGGCGTGGGCACCGTAGCGCTGGTCGCGACGGCGGCGGCACCGGAGGCAGGCGCTGCTGCCGGCGCTACGGCCGTGGCG
>NZ_RHPP01000270.1 GCF_003935715.1 Stenotrophomonas sp. 278
GTGCGACGGGGTCACCGGCGGCTTGCTGGCCGGCGCGGCGGCCTTGGGTGCTTCGGCGGCCGGAGCAGCGGCAGCGCCTTCAGCTTCCAGCACCACCACCACGTCGCCTTCAGACAGCGTGTCGCCCAGCTTGACCTTCAGTTCCTTGACCACACCGGCGGCCGAGGACGGCACTTCCAGCGTGGCCTTGTCCGACTCCAGCGTGACCAGGCCCTGGTCCTTCTTGACCGTGTCGCCCACGGCAACCAGCAGCTCGATGACCGGCACGTCGCTGTAATCGCCGATGTCGGGAACCTTGATTTCAATAGTGGCCATTGTTGTTCTCCTGGTGCTCAGCCGGCCTTGCCGGCGAGCAGTTCCTGCAGTTCGTCGAGCGACTCGTCCAGATCCTGCCAGCGACGGTCGAGCTTCTTTTCCTTGGTGTCGCTGGCTTCAATCAGCAGCGCCACCTGTTTCATCATCAGCTTGCCGGCCCCGCACTCCCAGGGCGAGCCGCTGTAGCGCTGGCCATCGACCTGGAACGACACCACCCCGCCGTCGCTGACCGGAGCCTTGCGCTCGGCCGGCACGGCAGAATCCAGCGCCGCACGCCAGCTTTTGACCAGGCGCTGCGCCAGTGCGGCCGGGATGCTGACCTGGTACTGGTCTGGCTCCTGGTCCACGCGCAGTTCAAGTCCGCCACTGCGGGCGTTGTTGTTCCAGTTGTAGACGCGCTTGTCGGCCTTGCTGTAACGCAGGGTCCATTCCTGTTCCTGGGTGCCGGGCAGCAGCGCCACACCGGTTTCCACGCCGCTCTTGGGCAGGGTGACCAGCGACAGCATCGGCCGGGCCTGGCCTTCGAACAGGGTTTCCACGGCTTGGCCATAGTTGCCCACCGCCGGCGGCCAGCCATGGCCGATGTCGGTGGTGCATGCAGCAGAAGCGCCACCTGCAGCAAGCAGGCCCAGCAACATCACCACGTAGAGCGGGGCTCTGCCCCGCTGGAGCCGGGCAGAGCCCGGCTCTACATGTCGGGCCTGCCTCACAGCAGCACGCGCCGCATGTCGGCCAGCACCTGCGACAGGTAGGTGGTGAAGCGTGCGGCCAGCGCACCGTCGATGACGCGATGGTCGTAGCTCAGCGACAGCGGCAGCATCAGCTTGGGTTCGAATTCCTTGCCGTTCCAGACCGGCTGCATCGACGACTTGGACACGCCCAGGATGGCCACTTCCGGCGCATTCACGATCGGGGTGAACGCCGTGCCGCCAATGCCGCCCAGCGAGCTGATCGAGAAGCAGCCGCCGCTCATGTCCGCCGGACCCAGCTTGCCGTCGCGCGCCTTCTTGGCCAGTTCGCCGGTTTCCTGCGCGATCTGCACCACACCCTTCTTGTCCACGTCGCGGATCACCGGCACGACCAGGCCGTTCGGGGTGTCCGCGGCGAAGCCGATGTTGAAGTACTTCTTCAGGGTGAGGTTCTCGCCGGCCGCATCAAGCGAGGCGTTGAACTCGGGGAACTTCTTCAGTGCCGCGGCGCTGGCCTTGATCAGGAAGGCGAGCATGGTCAGCTTGATGCCGGCCTTCTCGTTTTCCTTGTTGAGGGCCACGCGCAGGGCTTCCAGGTCGCTGATGTCGGCCTGTTCGAACTGGGTGACGTGCGGAATCATGGCCCAGTTGCGGGCCAGATTGGCACCGGAGATCTTCTTGATCCGCGACAGCGGCTGGGTTTCCACTTCGCCGAACTTGCTGAAGTCGACCTTCGGCCACGGCAGCAGGTTGAGCCCACCACCGGCGGCAACCGGACCGGCACCGGTGGCTGCGCCACCGCCGGTCAGCACCGACTTGACGAACTTCTGCACGTCGGACTTGGTGATGCGACCGCCCTTTTCAGTGCCGGTCAGCTGGTTCAGGTCCACGCCGAGCTCACGCGCGAACACGCGCACTGCCGGAGTGGCATACGGCACCTTGGAGGGCAGCACGCTGTCGGCGTTGAACTGCACCGGCGGGGTGCTCGGGGTACCGGCCGACGGCGCGGTGGCGATCTCGCGCGCGGCCAGCTTGTCCGGCTGGGCCGGAACGGCCACCGGCTCGACCTTGGTCGCGGTCTCGGCGGCAGCCGGCGCGGCC
>NZ_RHPP01000271.1 GCF_003935715.1 Stenotrophomonas sp. 278
GGGCGTACGTGGCGTCATGCCGGCCAGCTGGGTCACCGGCGGGGCTGCCGCCAGGCGTTGTTCGGCGTGCTGCAGCGAGGCGCGCTGGCGCTCGCGGCGGGCCGCGCCCCACCACAGCTCGATGGCCACGGCCACCAGCACCAGCACCACACTGCACAGCAGCAGAACCCCGGTCATGCTCAGTAGCCTCCCTCGAGTGCTTCGCGCAACAGCCGACGGAACGGCTCCAGCTTGTGCGAATGGGGTTGGAAGCCCAGTCCGATCCAGCGGTCGCGCTCCTTGCCGTCGGCGTCGATCATCACTTCGTGCCGGAACATCTCCTGGGTGCTGATCAGGTTGTCGCTGACCCCGGTGATTTCCGTGATCGACACCAGCACGCGGCGACCGCTGCCCAGACGCGATATCTGCACGATGAAGTCGATGGCGCTGGCAATCTGCCGGCGCAGGCTGTCCTCGCTGCCCTGGAAGCCGGCAAACCCGGCCAGCATCTCGATCCGGTACAGGCAGTCGCGCGGCGAGTTGGCGTGGATGGTCGCCATGGAACCGTCGTGGCCGGTGTTCATCGCCTGCAGCATTTCCAGAACCTCCGCGCCGCGCACTTCGCCGACCACGATCCGGTCCGGACGCATGCGCAGGCTGTTGCGGACCAGGTCGCGGATGCTGACCGCGCCGTGTCCGTCAGCGCCCCCGAGGCGGCTTTCCAGCCGCACCACATGCGGGTGGTTGAGCGAGAGTTCGGCGGTGTCCTCCACCGTGATCACCCGTTCTTCGGCCGGAACGTAGCTGGCCAGGGCATTGAGCAGCGAAGTCTTGCCCGAGCTGGTACCCCCGGACACCAGGATGTTGCAGCGGCCCAGCACCATCGCATGCAGCAGTGCCTGCATGGCGGTGTCGAAGGTACCCATCCGCTGCAGCTCGTCCGGGGTGAACGGATCCTTGCGGAACTTGCGTATCGACACCATCGGGCCGTCGACCGCCAAGGGCGAGATGATCGCGTTCAGGCGTCCACCGTTGGGCAGGCGCGCGTCCACCATCGGGTTGGACTCGTCCAGACGCCGGCCCAGTGGAGCCAGAATGCGGCGCAGGATGCGCAGCAGGTGGCTGTCGTCGCTGAAGCGCTGCGGCGCGCGCACCAGCCGGCCGCCCTGCGAGACATGGATGTCCTTGTAGCCGTTGATCAGGATGTCTTCGATGGCCGGGTCATGCAGCAGGTCGTCGAGTGGCCCGAACCCGGTCAGCTCCTTCACCAGGGCGGTGGCGACCACCTCCATTTCCGCTTCGTTGACCGGAATGCGCCACTGCTGCACGAACTGCGCGGTCTGGGTGTGTACGTAGCGCGCTACCGTGTCGGGTGCCCACGCATCAATGTCGATGCGCTCGTCCTCGATCGCATTGAGCAGGTGTTCGTGCGCGGCCACCAGCACCTTCTGGTACTCGTCGGACTGGTCGAACGGCACCGCTGCGGCATCCGCCACGCCGGGGGCGTCACCGCGCTCGCTGGCAAACGGCGTCACTTTGTCTTCCATTGCAGGCCCCCCAGGGCAAGTGCCAGTTTTTCGCGCCAGCTGCGTGGCAGGGCGAGTGCAGCGGCCTGATCCAGGTGCAGCAGCAGCGGCGTGAGTGCGCGCAGATACGGGTCGCGCGGTGCATCCTGCAGCAGCAGATGGCCATGGTTGGCGCTGCTGCGCAGGCGGTGGCAGTCCGGCAGGGTGGCCAGCAGCGGCAGGCTGAAGCGCTCGGAAATCTGCGCCGGGGCCAGGCCGCCGTCCTCCTCATGGCGGTTGATCACCAGCTGCAGACGGGTGTCGCGCAGGCCCATCGCTTCCAGCTGCTTCAGCACCTGGTCGAGCGAGACCAGGGTGCCGATCGCCTGGTCGGCGACCAGCCAGATCTCGTCGGCGCTGTTGAACAGCGAACGCGGAATCTGCCGCACCGGCACGCCCCCCAGGTCGCACAGCACGGTTTCAAATACCCCACGCAGGCGCTGCACCAATACCGCCGGGTCGGGCAGCAGGCCGCCGTCGCTGCCGGCCGGCTGGCCG
>NZ_RHPP01000272.1 GCF_003935715.1 Stenotrophomonas sp. 278
CCCGGTGGCCACCTCGACGCTGCTCGCCCGGGGCGGGCAGGCCCGCACCACGATCGGCACGGTCAACGCCGCCGAGTTCGTGGTGACCCTGGCGGTGTCGATCACCTTCCTGCTGTCGATGGGGTTGCAGTACCTGAACATCGTTGCCGGCCTGCTGATCGGCGGCATGATGGCTGCACCTTTGGCCGCGGTGCTGGTCAAGCGGGTGAAAGAGCGCTGGGTGCTCATCGCAGTGGGCGTGCTGGTGCTGGGGATCAGCCTGTTCCAGGTGGGCAGCGCGGTGAAGGGGTGGTTGGCCGGGTGATGACGCGGCGAGATGCGTCGCCGCACGACCAACGGTCGTGCGCTACCGGACCGGTAGGTAACGACCGTTGGTCGTTACCGGTCGCCGCCGCGGTCGACACAGCCCCAGTTGAGGATGCGCGTGCCTGGCTTGAGCACCTTGCGGAAGAAATCGACCTTCGAATGCTTCGGATTCACCACCACCGGGTTCTTCGCCGCCAGCAGCAGCGGCAGGTCGGCGGTACTGTCGGAGTAGGCGATGTCGATGTCCCCGTAACCCCGTTCGCGCAGCATGCGCATCTTTTCTTCGTTGTGGCAGTGCCGGGTCGCGCCGACCGCACCCAACCGCGGCCCGACTTCACTGCCGATCACCGGCACACCCTGGTGGGCAACGAAGGCGAGGATGGCACGGGCGAGCTCCGGCGGCGCACCGGTGGCCACGACCACGCGATCACCCTTGGCGCGGTGCTCGGCGAACACCGCCAGCGCCTGCGGCAGCAGCTTGGCGCGCAGCTGCGCCTCGTGCTTGATGACATAAGCATCAATGACCCGGTTGAACTCGCGTGCACGGTGCAGCCCGAAGGTGGCGATCCACACGTACACCGATATGCCGCTGCGGCGGGTCGGCAGCATCGCCACCAGCGGCCCGGCGATCGGCGTGACCAGCAGAGCGGCCAGCAACCGCAGCGGATTGCGCTTGATCAGCGAGGCGAACAGATGGCTGCCGGAATCGCCGTCGTAGAGGGTGTGGTCGAAGTCGAAGACCACCAGCGGGGCGTCGTCGTGCGGAGTCGGGTAGGTCGCAGTCATGCGTTGAAGAATAGCTGACGCAGGCCCTCGCCGGGTTCTTCCACCCGCATGAAGGCCTCGCCGACCAGGAACGCATGCACGCCGGCATTGCGCATCAGGGCCACATCGTCGGGCCCCAGGATGCCGCTTTCAGTGACCAGCAGACGGTCACGCGGCACTGCCTGGCGCATCTCCAGCGTGGTCTGCAGCGAGACTTCGAAGGTGCGCAGGTTGCGGTTGTTGATGCCGACCAGCGGCACCGGCACCTGCAGCGCGCGCTCCAGTTCATCGATATCGTGCACTTCCACCAGCACGTCCATGCCCAGCTGCATGGCCAGGTCGGACAGCTCGGCCAGCTGACGATCATCCAGCGCGGCCACGATCAGCAGGATGCAGTCAGCGCCCAGCACGCGTGCCTCGACCACCTGGTAAGGATCGATCACGAAGTCCTTGCGCAGCACCGGCAGGGTGCAGGCATCGCGGGCCTGCTGCAGGTAGGCGTCGGCCCCCTGGAAGAAGTCCACGTCGGTCAGCACCGACAGGCAGCTGGCTCCTCCGAACTCATAGCTCACCGCGATGTCAGCCGGATGGAAGTCGGGCCGGATCACGCCCTTGGACGGGCTGGCTTTCTTCACTTCGGCAATCACCGCCGGGTCGCCGTTGGCGATGGCTGCCTGCAGCGCGCGCGCAAAACCGCGTACCGGCGGCGCGTCGGCCAGCCGGGCCTGCAGGGTCTCCAGCGGCACCTGCGCACGACGTGCGGCTACTTCTTCGGCCTTGCGGGCCAGGATGGTGTCGAGGATGTCGCTCATGGAAAGTCAGGGTCCTTCGGGGGGGCGCGCGTCTAGGCTGGGCATTATCGGTCAGCCACGGGTGGAGCGTGAAGGCAGGGTCAGCCAGCGTCGCGCAGGCGCTGGGTGGCGGCTACGTACTGCTGCATGCGCTGCCGGGCGCTGCCGTCGGC
>NZ_RHPP01000273.1 GCF_003935715.1 Stenotrophomonas sp. 278
GCCGTCCGCCCTGGCGCTGCGCTGCCCCGCCGGCGTGCTGCACGACCGCGTGCTCGGCCAGTACCACGCCGTGTGCGAAACCGGCAGCGAGGCACTGCTGGACATCCTCATCGCCGACCTGCAGGCCGCCGACGCGCAACCCCCGCTGCCGACCTGGCAGCCGCCGCAGCAGATGGACGAAGACGCGCCCACACGCTTCACCGACGGCGTGGAAAAGGTCATCGACTACCTTCGCGCTGGCGACGTGTTCCAGGTGAACCTCTCGCGCCGCTGGGTCGCGCAGTTCGGCGAGGCTCTTGACCCGCACGCCCTGTATGCACAGTTACGTGTCGCCAACCCCGCGCCATTCGCCGGCCTGTTCATCGCGCAGGGCAGGGCAGTGGTCAGTTCCTCGCCCGAACGCCTCGTCTCCGTGCACGGTGACGACGTGCAGACCCGGCCCATTGCCGGCACCCGCCCGCGCTTTGCCGGGGACGACGACGCCGAGCGCATCCGCGAACTCGTTGGCCACCCCAAGGAGCGCGCCGAGCACGTGATGCTGATCGACCTCGAGCGCAACGACCTCGGCCGCATCTGCAGCCCCGGCAGCGTGGAAGTGGACGAACTGATGACCGTGGAAAGCTACGCCCACGTGCACCACATCGTCAGCAACGTGCGCGGACGCCTGCTGCCGGGCACCACCCCGGGCCAGGTGATCGCCGCTACCTTCCCCGGTGGCACCATCACCGGCTGCCCCAAGGTGCGCTGCATGCAGATCATCGCCGAGCTCGAGCAGACCGCGCGCGGTGCCTACACCGGCGCATTCGGCTGGCTGAACCGTGACGGCGACCTCGACCTGAACATCCTCATCCGCACCGCCGAAGTGAATGGCCCCCACGCCACCTTCCGCACCGGTGCCGGCATCGTCGTCGACTCGGACCCCACCAAAGAACTCGATGAAACCCGCGCCAAAGCCCGCGGCCTGATGCGCGCGCTGGGCCGCAACGACTGACAAGGTATGCTGTGCACTGCTGCAGGCAAGAACTGAATCGCCTGTAGAGCCACGCCCTGCGTGGCTTGGCAGACCCACCCGTAGTGACGCGCCATGCGCGTCCCACGCAAAACCCGAAACAAGCGCAAAAGGACCCCCATGGCAGGTGCAAAACGAGGTTGTCTAGCCATCCTGACCGGGCTTGTACTGATCGCCGTCCTCCTGGCCGCCGCCGGCCTCTGGTTCTGGCACAACCAATCCAGCTTCGCCGACCAGCACATCACCCCCGACCAACCGGCGGTCATCATCGCCCCCGGCGACGGCCTCAACACCGTCGTGCGCAAACTGCGCGAGGTCGGCGTCGACGAAGGCACTGACACCCAGTGGCAGCTGCTCGCGCGCCAACTGGACGCTGCCGGCAAACTCAAAGTCGGCGAATACGCCCTCGACAACGACCTCACCCCGCGCGAACTGCTCACCCGCATGCGCCAGGGCCGCGTCGTCCAGCACCGCGTCACCATCGTTGAAGGCTGGAACATCCGCCAGCTGCGCGCCGCGCTCAAGCGCGCCGATCCGCTCGTCCACACCACCGACGACCTCAACGACAGCGAGCTGATGGCCAAGCTCGGCTTCCCCGGCCAGCATCCGGAAGGCCGCTTCCTGCCGGAAACCTACGTCTACCAGCGTGGCGACACCGACGTGGACGTGCTCAAGCGCGCCCACGCCGCCATGGAAAAAGAGCTGGCCGCCGCCTGGGACAGCCGCAGCGACGACCTGCCGCTGAACACCCCGTATGAGCTGCTGACCCTGGCTTCCATCATCGAAAAAGAAACCGCGCTGGCCAGCGAGCGGCCGCAGATTGCCGGCGTGTTCGCGCGCCGCCTGAAAATGGGCATGCGTCTGCAGACCGACCCCACCGTCATCTACGGCATCGGCAGCAGCTACGACGGCAACATCCGCAAGCGCGACCTCACCACGGATACGCCGTACAACACCTACACCCGCGCCGGCCTGACCCCCACGCCGATCGCCATGCCCGGCCGCGACGCGCTGCACGCC
>NZ_RHPP01000274.1 GCF_003935715.1 Stenotrophomonas sp. 278
GCCTGGCGGTGGACGCCGCCACCGAACGCGCGTCGCAGCAGCTGCGTGAGGATGCCGCCGTGCAGGTCACCACCGTGGCGGGCGGGCCCTGGTCGCGGCCAATCGCATTGCAGTCTCCTTTGCCGGTGCAGCTGCAGCTGCGTGATGCACAGGCGCTGTTCAACCTGCGCAACCTGGTACGCAACGGTCGCCCGGATGCGCACGCCCAGGCCGTGCTGGAACGCGTTTGTGCACAGCAGGGCGTCGCCCCGGCAGCGTGCGCACAGGTGCGCGATTTCGTGCTGGCGCGCATCGGTGGCGGCGGGCCGCTGCCGCGCGATGTGCATGGCGTGTTGGCGCTTGCCGTGCCCGAGGGCGATCCAGGTCAGATGCAGGCACTGGCCCAGGTGGTCACCCTGCTGCCGCGCGACACCTTGCTCAACGCCAACACCAGCACGGCCGCATTGCTGGCCACCGAGCTGCCCGACACCGACCTGTCGCGGTTGCAGGCCTTGCTGGGCGAACGCGACGCCGGCCGCTACTTCCTCAATCGAGGCGACATCGAGTTCCGGTTGAAGGTGCCGCAGGCACAGATGGTGGAAACCCAGGTGGGCATCCACAGCGAATGGTTCCTGGCCGACGGCAGCGTGCAGGCCGATACCGTGAGCGTGCCCTTCCAGGCGCTGATCTGGCGCGAGCACCGCGACCTCGGTGTACGCGTTCAACGCATGTGGACAAGGATTGGAACATGAAGGGCGAACTGCGGCTGCGACTTCCCCCGTTGTCCACGCTGCACGCTCAGTCCGAGGTGGACTGGGCGTGGTGGCAGCAGGGCCGCGTGCTCTCCCATGGACGCGGCGCGCTTTCGGTGCTGGCGGTCCGCCATCCCGCTGCAATTACCCGGGCCTGCCTGGATGTGCAGGACCTGATCCTGCTCGACCTGCTGCTGCCGCCACTGACCGGCCGCCGGCTGGAGGTGGCGATGCAGGCCGAGATCGAGTCCCTGCTGCTGGAGGACGTGGCCGAAGTGGCGTTCGCGCACGGCCCCCAGGACCGCGACGGGCGCGTCGCGGTGGCGTGGCTGGGACGCGAAGCGGTGCAGCAGGTTGCGCTGCTGTTCGCTGCGCTGGGTCTGAAATTGCAGGGTCTGTATCCCACGCCGTTGTTGCTGCCACTGCAGGGCAACCAGCCGACGCTGCAGGCCTGTGGCGATCACCTGCTGGTGCGGACCTCGCGCGACCGTGGCTGGGTGCAATGGCTGGGACAGGGCCAGCAAGGTGTGGCGGTCCAGCAACTGCGCGCGCGCCTCGGCGACGACGATCAGGCCACATGGCATTGGCTGGGCGCTGCGCCCAGCGGCTGGCCGGTGGATGACGCGGTGCCTGAATTGCCGCACGAACAGCAATGGAGCGGCCCCTTGCCCAGCTGGTCGCTGCCGCTGCCTTCCCAGCAGAAGCGCACGCCCTGGCTGGCAATGGGACTGGGGGTGGCCGCCGCTGTCCTGGTCGGGCTGGGACTCCAGGTGCAGACCTGGCAATGGGCCGCGCAGACGCAGACCCTGCAGCACGACATGCAGCAGGAGACGAGGCAGCGCCTGCCCGGCGTGGGCGAGGTGGTGGACCCGGTGGTGCAGGCCCGTCGCGCGGTGGAGGCGGGTGCCGCCAAGCCCATCAGCGCTCCCGACGTTCAGCGCCTGGCCGCGACCGCCCTGCAGGCCGTGCCCGAATGGGCAGGTGCGGTCGCGCTCATGGAGTACCACCCCGGCGAACTGCAACTGCAGCTGGACCCGGCACTCGGTCCGCCAGCCGATACGCCGCGCCTGGAGCGCTGGCAGCAGGCGCTGCAGGCTCACGGATTGACCCTGACCGACCGCGGCAACGGCCGCCTGCGGGTCAGCGCGAACGGACCGGGTTGATGATGCGGGTGCTTGCCAAGGCTCCCGCCGCGGCGGGCCGGCCCCGCTTCGCTT
>NZ_RHPP01000275.1 GCF_003935715.1 Stenotrophomonas sp. 278
TTGGCCGGCCCAGGCGGTGCGTGGGCCGGCCAACGGCCGGCGCTACCGATCCCCACCCGCCAATCGTTCCCGAACCAACGTGGCCACCCGCCCGGTCTCCCGCAACGGCACCACATCCCCCGCAGCCCACTCCAACCACCGTTCCTGCAATCGCCCGCGTTCCCGCAGCGCCTGCTGGAACACCACCATCCGTCCCTGCGCCTGCTCCCCCAGCGCCACACATACCGGCACCCGCGTCGCACACGCTTCGGACAACAGATTCACCGAATCCGGCGACACCACCACCCGGTGTGCCCAACCCAACAACCCGGCATACGGATTCACCCCATCCCCGCCATCACCCCAGATCACCTGCGGCACCCCCACAAACGCCTTCCGCAACGCCCCCACCAACGCCGGCGGGGTCCGCCGCGAGGTCGTCGCCAACACACTGCCACCCTCCGCCCGCACCTGCGCGGCCACCTCTTCAAACACCCGCGCCATAGCCGCCTCATCCCACGGCGCATGCCCGGTCGGCCCGCCCACCAGCAGCGCCGTCCGCGGCCCCGGCAGCGCACCGAACTCCGCAAACGCCGCACGCCCCAGCGCCAGCCAATCGTCATTCACCGGGTTCAAGCTGCCCAGCAGGGTCAGCACGTTCTCGCCACGCAGGCGGTCGTGCTCCGGCACCACCACCAGGTCCCAATGCCGGGGCGAAAGACGCGGGTCCAGAATCTGCACCACCGTCGAACCACGCTCGCGCAACAACCGCAGCGCCCCCGCCGCCTGCCGCCCACACCCCACCGCCAGCGTCGGCGGCGAAGCGACCAGCTCCGAAAACCGCGGACCAAAACCGTCAGCCATCCCCGGCAACCAGCGCGGGGCCACCCACTTCCATGGCGCGCGCGGCTCCAGCACCAGCGGCCGGTGCACGCCAAGCTTCAGCGCACTGGCCAGCGCCACCGCCTGGCGCACATTACCTGCGCGGCCGTCAGTGATCGTCCAAGGCGCGGTCCATTGTTTCACGTGTGGCATTAATTCGTTTCAGCCAAGCTGGGTGTTGCAGATGTTGCGACACTCTACACTGCGAGCCTTCACCGATCCCGGAGGCTTCATGTCCAACGTGCTTAACGACACTGCGCTAGACCAGCTGTTCCGTACCGCCCGCACCCAGAACGCCTTCCAGGACAAGCCCGTCGAAGACGCTCAGCTGCGTGCCCTGTACGACCTGCTGAAGTGGGCCCCCACCGCCGCCAACGGCAGCCCCGCGCGCTTCGTGTTCGTGAAGTCGAAGGAAGCCAAGGCCAAGCTCGCCCCGGCGCTGTCCGAAGGCAACCATGACAAGACCCTGGCCGCCCCGGTCACCGTGATCATCGGTTTCGACGAAGACTTCCACGAGAAGCTGCCGTTCCTGTTCCCGCACACCGACGCCAAGGCCTGGTTCGACGGCCCGCGTGAAGGCCGCACCGAAGGCGCGTTCCGCAACGGCAGCCTGCAGGGTGGCTACCTCATCCTCGCCGCCCGCGCGCTGGGCCTGGACGCCGGCCCCATGAGCGGCTTCGACAACGCCAAGGTCGACGAAGCCTTCTTCAAGGGCACCGCCATCAAGTCGAATTTCCTGGTCAACTTGGGGTACGGTGATCCTTCGGGCCTGTTCCCCCGGCTGCCTCGCCTGTCGTTCGACGAAGCCGCCCGCATCGAATAAGCGTTACCGCCAGACCGCGGCCCGTCTGTGCGGACGGGCTGTATGAGTAGTTGCTTTCTTCCCCTTCCCTTAGCGAGAGAGACTCCACATGACCGTTACCCGCAAACTGCTGCTGCCGCTGGCTCTGACCCTGGCCATCACCGCCTGCTCCAAGCCGGCCGATGAAGCCGCCGCCCCGGCCGCCGACGCCGCTGCCACCCCGGCT
>NZ_RHPP01000276.1 GCF_003935715.1 Stenotrophomonas sp. 278
CAGCGTGATGAGCCTGCTGCAGGGCTGATCCCTTGCCTCAGGTATAAAGCAGAAAACCCGGCCCCGGCCGGGTTTTTTGTGCCCCGTAGAGCCGGGCTTGCCCGGCTCGACTTGACACCCGCAAAAATTTCCGGAACCGGACCCTAAAGGTTCCCGGAAACGTGTCGTTATTGTTTTCAACCAGGGCACATCGCCCTACTGCCTCCCCCGGGGCACCCCATCCAAGCAATACCAGATACGCATCAGGAGAACGGCAATGGCACAAGTCATCAACACCAACGTGATGTCGCTGAACGCACAGCGCAACCTGTCGACCAGCGGTTCCAGCCTGGCCACCACCATCCAGCGCCTGTCCTCCGGCCTGCGTATCAACAGCGCCAAGGACGATGCCGCCGGCCTGGCCATCTCCGAGCGTTTCAGCACCCAGATCCGCGGCCTGGACGTCGCCGTGCGCAATGCCAACGACGGCATCTCGCTGGCCCAGACCGCCGAAGGCGCAATGGTCGAAATCGGCAACAACCTGCAGCGCATCCGCGAGCTGTCGGTGCAGTCGGCCAACGCCACCAACTCCGACAGTGACCGTGAAGCGCTGAACGCCGAAGTGAAGCAGCTGGTCTCGGAAATCGACCGTGTCAGCCGCCAGACCAACTTCAACGGCACCAAGCTGCTGGACGGTTCGTTCTCCGGTGCCCTGTTCCAGGTCGGTGCCGACTCGGGCCAGACCATCGGCATCAACAGCATCGTTGACGCCAGCGCCGGCGCGCTGGGCGGTGCCAAGTTCGACAGCAACACCTTCACTGTCGCCGCCCCTGCCGCCAATGGCGATGTCACCATCGAAGGCATGGAAATCCAGGGTGCCGACGGCAACTCGTACAAGCTGGACAAGATTGAAGTGAAGGCCGGCGTCGACATCGCCGCCACCCGCAAGGCCACCACCGCTGCGATCGCCGCGGCCATCAATGCCAAGATGGACCAGACCGGCGTCTACGCCTCGGTCGATGCCGCCACCGCCGGCAAGCTGGATCTGACCTCGGTGCAGAGCAACGTCGCTGCAGATGGCACCTTCAATGCCATTGAAGTCACCATGGGTACCTGGACCGGTGCCACCGCGCCGACCGCGCCGACGCCGACCGCCGATGCAACCGGCCTCACCGCCCAGTACGCCAGCAATCTGGACATCTCCACCTTCACCGGTTCCCAGCAGGCTCTGTCCATCGTCGACAAGGCGCTGACCGCAGTGAACAGCTCGCGCGCCGACATGGGTGCGATCCAGAACCGCTTCACCTCCACCATCGCCAACCTCGGCACCACCTCGGAAAACCTGTCGGCCTCGCGCAGCCGTATCCGCGACACCGACTACGCCAAGGAAACCGCCGAACTGACCCGCACGCAGATCCTGCAGCAGGCCGGTACGGCGATGCTGGCCCAGGCCAACCAGTCGCCGCAGAGCGTGATGAGCCTGCTGCAGGGCTGATCCCCTGCGCCAGCTGAAACACGAAAAACCCGGCTTCGGCCGGGTTTTTTGTTGGCTGTTCCGTAGAGCCGGGCTCTGCCCGGCTGCTCTTTGCTCCATGCAGAAACTTTCAAAAGAAATCCGCTAAAGGTTATTGACATTGTGTCGTTATTGATCTCAGCCGCGACATGATCACCTTTCGTGGCACCTCCGCAAGGGGACACATCTCCATTACCCGGCGACATCATCCTCGCCACCAGGAGCACGAAAATGGCACAAGTCATCAATACCAACGTGATGTCGCTGAACGCACAGCGCAATCTGTCGACCAGCGGCTCCAGCCTGGCTACGACGATCCAGCGTCTGTCGTCGGGTCTGCGCATCAACAGCGCCAAGGACGACGCCGCCGGCCTGGCGATCTCCGA
>NZ_RHPP01000277.1 GCF_003935715.1 Stenotrophomonas sp. 278
CGCCGCACCGGCCCCGATCGCCCGCGCCGCACCGATCCTGCCGGCCAACGCTGCCAACCCCGTGCGTCCTGGCAGCTGGCAGGAACTGCAGGCGCAGGCCCTGAACCCGGCCTCCAGCCCGCGCGAACACCGGCGTGCCAACGAGCGCACCTCGCGCTGGCTGCGCATGCGCTGTGGCAGCCAGGCCTATGCGCTGGAGCTGCTCAAGGTGCAGGAAGTCGTGCTGCCGGTCCCGCTGCTGCCGCTGCGCGGCACCCCGGCGGCCATGCTCGGCATCATGAACCTTCGCGGCCAGGTGGTGCCGGTGATGGATCTGGGTACCCACCTGGGAGCCGGCCCGGCCGTCGACGACGCCAATACCCGGATCGTGGTGTTGGAGGAGAACGGCGAGACCATGGGCCTGCGCGTCTCGGCCGTGGAAGACGTGGCCAACCTGACCGATTCCCAGATCGAGCCGCCGGATACGGCACGCATCTGCCAGATCTCCAACGACCTGTTCCGCGGCGTCGCCCGAATCTCGGCGCAGCCGATGATCCTGCTCGACGCCACCCAGTTGTTGAATTGAATGGACACGCATGGCGTGTCCCTACAGGGCCGCGCGACCATGGGTCGTAGTGACACGCCATGCGTGTCAACGCCATGATCCTGCGCCCATGAACCAGGCAACAACAATCCCCTAAAGGTTCCACCAACCCCGCCGTTATTCACCTAGGAACCGTTTGTCCGGAGCAACGATGAGCACTGTGGCCCTGGGTGATGATCTCGGCATCGAGAACAGCACCGAGCTCAAAACCCGCCTCGCCCCCCTGGTGGACCAGGAAGGTGACCTGACGCTGGACGCCAGCCAGGTCGGCCGTATCCATACCGCCGCCATGCAGGTGCTGTGCGCCTTCGTAGACGCCCGCCGACAGGCCGGCCACGCGACCGGATTCGACGGTTGCACCTCAACCTTCCGTGATGCCGCGCGCCTGCTCGGCCTCACCCAGGCCCTGGGCCTGGACGCAACCCATGACAACCTGAAATCTGTGGAGAACGCGGCATGAGCGCACGTATCTTGGTGGTGGACGATTCGGCGTCGATGCGCCAGATGGTCTCTTTCGCCCTCACCTCGGCCGGCTTTTCTGTTGAAGAGGCCGAAGACGGCGCCATCGCCCTCGGCCGCGCCAAGGGCCAGCGCTTCAACGCGGTGGTGACCGACGTGAACATGCCGAACATGGACGGCATCTCGCTGATCCGCGAGCTGCGCCAGCTGCCGGACTACAAGTTCACCCCGATGCTGATGCTGACCACCGAGTCGGCCGCCGACAAGAAGTCCGAAGGCAAGGCCGCGGGCGCGACCGGCTGGCTGGTCAAGCCGTTCAACCCGGAACAGCTGGTCGCCACCGTCCAGAAAGTCCTGGGCTGATCCCTACCCGCCTTCCCTCTACCCCGCAACCGGACCCGAACTGTCATGAGCATGGACCTGCAACGCTTCCACGCCACCTTCTTCGAGGAAAGCCGCGAAGGCCTGGACGCGATGGAAGCCGGCCTGCTGGCACTGGAATCGGGCCAGCAGGACGCGGAAATCATCAACTCGGTGTTCCGCGCCGCGCACTCCATCAAGGGCGGTGCCGGCACCTTCGGCTTCGACGCCATCGCAGCACTCACCCACGTGCTGGAAACGCTGCTGGATGAACTGCGCGCCGGCAAGCGCGCGCTGGAACCGGTCGCCGTTGACGCCATGCTGTCCTCGGTGGACGTGCTGCGCGCCCTGCTGCGCGAAGCCGAACACGGCCAACCGGCCGACCCGCAGGCGGTGGCCGCGGTGAAAGCCCGCCTGGAGGCGGTGCTGTCCGG
>NZ_RHPP01000278.1 GCF_003935715.1 Stenotrophomonas sp. 278
GGCATGCAATGCGCCGTCCGTGCGCGACCAGCCGACGCGCGATGAAACCGCCACGGCGTTCCTGCAGCAACTGCCGCCGCCACTGCAGGCCGACGTGCTCGACGTCGTGCGCCGCTGCCGGGGGAACAGCGAGTGCGCGCTGCCACCGCTGCGCCAGCTCCTGAGCCAGCTCCCGCCGGACACGCAGCGCGCGTTGAGCCACCTGCTGGGCGAGCACCCAGCCGCAACGGACACGTCCATCGCCAGCAGTGGCTGGCCGCCGGGTGCCGCCGCGCAGGCGCTGCCGCTGGACTGGATCGAGCATGCCGCAGTGCTGCTGGCCAGGTTGCACGATACGGAAGCCGACGAACTGCAGCTGACCCTCGACGTGATCAGCCAGGCAACGCTGGACGCGCAACGCAGCGCCTACGAAGGGCACAGCCCCCGGCACTTCGACCCCGCCGATGAACGCCGCGTCAACCAGGCCCGCATGGATGCCATCCGCGCCCGTTTCCGCCAGCAGGGCCTGGCGCTGGAGGCGCAGGACTTCACCTTGCATGCGGTCAACGACATGGGCGAACGCGGCCTGCACCACGGGCGCAACCTGTGGCTGGAAATCGTGGGCGACGCCCCCGTGCACCGCACCCTGCTGCTGATGGCGCATGGCGACACCGGCGGTGTTGCGCTGCGCTCCAGTGGTACGTGGGCGAATGGCTCTGGCGTGGCCGCACTGCTGGCCATCGCCCGCCGCTTCGCAGAACAGGGCGTGCCGACCGGCACGCGCGTGCAGTTGCTGGTCAGCGACCTGGGCAGCGAAGGCTGGATCGGGGCGAAAGCGTTCGTGCAACGCTGCCAGGCCGAGCGCAACTGCCCCGACCTGACGGTCAACCTGGATCGGCTGGGCTGGGGTGATGCGCTGGCGATCAGCGGCACCGACCGCCACGTACTGGTCAATCAGGCGCTGGAGCATCCAGGCCAGCGCGATCCGCGCCCGGTGGCTGCACTGGAAGCACGACTCGTCGAGCACCTGCACGATGCCGCCGCCGCGGATCGGCTGCCGGTGGCTGATGTCCCTGGCTGGAGTCTGGAATCGGACCATATTCCACTGCAGCGCGAAGGTCTGGCCGCCGTTGGGCTCACCCAGGGCACGGCGCAGGAGATGGCCCACAGTGCCCGGTTCCTGCGCGCACGCGAAGCGATGAACGCGGCGGCAGACGCGGTGCAGTGGGAACACTACGAGGACTGGAGAGCGGGACAGCTGGAAACGGCGCTTGAGCAGACCGTGGGCAGACAGTTGAGCAGGTGGCTTGACGCACGTGCGGCGTTCGCCGCCGAGGGACTGCCACGTGCGCAGCGGATCGCCGACAGCGCGCTGGACCAGCCCGGCCCGGCGGCGGTGAACCCGCAGGCCGCGATGCGCATCGCCAACGTCGCCCACGCCGCGGTGCTGGCGTTGCTGCGGGAGGAAGCCGCCTGACATGCGCGTGGACGCCCTTACCCAATGCCGCCGTGCCCAAGGCGACTTTCATCGCCATCTGGGCGGCATGCAGCCTCGGCAGGGACGCACGGGCCTGAGCGCATCCGGCCAGCGACGGTCGCTGCTGAGCGTGCGCAACGCCGCGCAGCTGTTCACGTTGGCGGTACTGGCAGGCACCCTTGCGCCGGCCGCAGGGGGCCGCGCGGGTCGAGCTGTGGTGTCCCCGCCGGTTACCCGCGCCAGCGGTTATGCCGTCCTGCCCATGCATGCGGCAACCACGCAGGCCGCGGCCGCTGCAACGGGCTGCATCGCGCGGCCCGGCGACTGCACCCGACTGG
>NZ_RHPP01000279.1 GCF_003935715.1 Stenotrophomonas sp. 278
GGCCACCGCACTGGCGGCCAACCGCTTCGCCCTGCGCCGCATCGACCAGGTGGCCGTGCTGCGCTGCCTGGGCGCGCGCCAACGCGACATTCTCACCGCCATGGCGCTGCAGCTGGTACTGCTGGCGGTGCCGGCCTGTCTGGTCGGTATCGGGCTGGGCATGGCCGCGCAGGCCGGACTGGTGCAGGCGCTGGGCGGGCTGATTCCCAACCGCCTGCCGCTGCCGCAGGCCACCCCGGCGCTGACCGGGGCCGGCATCGGCCTGGTACTGCTGCTGGGCTTCGGCCTGCCGCCGCTGCTGCGCCTGCGCCGGGTGCCACCGATGCGCGTGCTCAACCGCAGCTTCGCCGCGATGCCGCCAAGCTCGCTGCTGGTGTATGCCGCCGCGTTGCTGGCTACCGTGGCGCTGACCGTACAGGCCACCGGCGACGTCAAGTTGGCCGCCTGGGTACTGGGCGGGCTGGCCGCGCTGGCGCTGCTGGCCGCCGGCATCGGGGCGCTGCTGCTGTGGGCCGTACGTGGCGTGCAGGCGCGCCTGCGTGGGCGCTGGAAGCTGGGTCTGGCCGCCCTCACCCGCCGTCGCGGGCTGGCGGTGATGCAGCTGGTGGGGCTGTCGCTGTCGCTGTGCGCGCTGCTGCTGTTGTCCGTGATCGGGCCGGGCCTGCTGGCGCAGTGGCGCGACCGGCTGCCGGCGGATACCCCGAACTACTTCCTGATGAACATCCAGCCGGAACAGCGTCAGGCGGTGCTGGATACGCTGAAAGGACTGGGCGTGGGCGATGCCAGCGTCGAGCCGTTCAGCACCGGGCGCCTGCTGGCCCTGAACAGCCGCCCGCCGCAGCGGGCCGAGCGCGAGGACAACAGCAACGAAGACGACGACGCCAACCGCCCGGTCAACTTCAGCTGGCGGCGTGACTTCCCGGCGGCCAACACCCTGGTCAGCGGAAAATTCTGGGACGCCGGCAGCACCGCGCCGGAGGCGTCCATCGAGGAAGGCTGGGCCGAGCGCTACGGCATGAAGCTGGGTGACACGGTTACCCTGCAGATGGGCGAGCAGGAACGCACCTTCACCATCACCAGCATCCGCAAGGCCGACTGGGACTCGTTCCGGGTCAACTTCTTCCTGCTGCTCAACGAGGGCGCGGTGGGCGATGCGCCGTACAACCTGATCACCGCCTTCCACCTGCCGCGTGCGCAGGCCCCGGCGCTGGCCGGGCTGACCCGCGAGTACCCGAACATCTCGCTGCTGGACATCGACGGCATCCTGCAGCGGGTGCGCGAGGTGGTGGACCGGGTAACCCAGGCGGTGCAGCTGGTGATGGGCTTCAGCCTGCTGGCCGGCGTGCTGGTGCTGCTGGCGGCCCTGCAGGCCACCGCAGGTGAGCGCCGCTACGACAGCGCGGTACTGCGCACGCTGGGGGCGACCCGCACCCAGCTGCGTGGCGCGGTGCTGGTGGAGTTTGGTGCGCTGGGGCTGTTGGCTTCCGGGCTCGCGGTCGGGGCCGCCGCCCTGCTGGGCACCGTGGTGGCCAAGCAGGTGTTCGAGCTGCAGCTTAGCCCGCCGTGGGGGCCGCTGCTGCTGGGCGGCGCACTGGGCATGGCGCTGAGCATGCTGGCCGGCTGGTGGGGCACCCGGCGGATTCTGCGCACGCCGCCGGCGCTGGCGCTGCGCGAGGCGTGACGTATCGGTAGCGCCGGCCGTTGGCCGGCCCAGG
>NZ_RHPP01000027.1 GCF_003935715.1 Stenotrophomonas sp. 278
GCCAGGCCAGCACCGAGCTGCGCCAGCGGGCCGCCGCCTGCTTCCTTCGTGCCGGACGCAGCTGCTGCCCCGGTGGCTGCGCTGATCGTCTGCAGAGCGGGTTGCGCGGTCAGGAACTGCCCAGCGCGCTCGCCGAGCGTGGGCGCAATACTGGCCGCCGGCCGTCCCGCATTGAGCGCAGCACCGCCACCCAGGGTGAGTGCCGTGCCGGTCAGCGCCTCGCCCACGTCGCCCAGCACGCGGTCGCCGGCAGTCTGAGCTTTGGGCAGGCCGAGCGCATCACCCAGGGCGATCGCTTCCTCGCGATACGGCCGCGCCTCCTGCAATCCAAGCGCCCTGGCTGCAGGGTTCGCGATGTAGTTGTTGAAGGCATCGCCGCCGATCGCGCCAAGCAGGCCGCCGACGCTCTGGAGCGCTGACCGCACGCCGAACGCGGCATCGCGCGGAATGCCAGCCTTCCAACCGTCGGCCTGCCTCCCATCGGCGGTGCTATCCACAGTGGCGCTCACCCCGGAGAAGTCAGGGCGATCCGCCTGCACAGTGGGCAAGGTCGGGATGTCCTCCATGACGAAGCCGGGAGGAAGCGGTGGCGCGGCCCCGGTGTTTGCGGCCGGCTCAAGCACAAAGCCAGGGGGAAGCGGTGGAGTCGCCATTATTCGGGCACCCATTGACCATTGCGGAGGACCAGCACTTGGCCGGTGCGTGGGTTGCGAGCCCGCTGAACGGGCGCAGCGTCGGGTAGGCCAGGCGCGCGAGCCGGCGCAGCGGCCGGCATGTCGCCAAGCGTGCCCGCCCCGCCAGTGATGCCCTGCAGCTCGTCAACGAATGCCTTGAGCTGCTTCATCGTGTTGGCGTTGACGCTCGGCGCGTTGGACAGGGATGGGTATTGCAGGTTGGCAATCTTCGCTTCCAGATCGGACTGCGAGCCCACGCCAGGAACGCGAGTAAGCGCGAGCATCGAGTTCTGGATCGCGCCAACGGCGGCCTCCAGCTCCTGACCAGCGGCGGTGTTGCGCACCAGATACTGATCAACCGGGCCAGTGTCCACGAATGCGCCGCCCAAATTCCCTAGCGCGGCGCTGATCCGATCGATCCCACGGTTTACGTTGCCGAGCTGCGCGCTCTTCGTTGCCGCAGCCTGGTCGGCCTTTACCTGGGCGGCAGTCGGCGGCTTTGCTGGTCGGTCGCCGAGGGTGCCGCCGCCGCCTCGATTGAACTTCGCCATGTCCAAGCCTGTTGCCTGCCTGGTTCGCGCAGCCGTGGCGTAGCTGGACGCAGCAGATGCATCCCGTTGCCGAATCGTAGCCTCGCCGAGCGGGGTCACATTGAGATCCTGCGACGAAGCGCCAAGCGGGTTGTAGGCGACGCCATCCGAGATCTTCGTCGTGTCCACCGGCCCATTCGCCAGCCCGAACAGTTCAGCGTTGGCTCCGACCTGGTCGCCCAAGACGGCTCTCTCGCGGGCAGCTTGGCGGAAAGCGAAGCTCTGGGTGTCTCCCAAGACGCCCATGTCCACGTTCGCATTGGACGTAAGCCCGAGCGCGGTCAGCTCATTGAGAGCATCCACGTCACCTGCTCGCGCCCGGCCAACGAGTTCAGGCGTCAGACCCTGGCGGGACGCAACGTTCTGGTCGCCGATCATCCGGTCACTACGTGCCTTGCGCGCCTGCTCAAGCGCGTAGGCGATCTTGTACTCCTGGCTCAACTGGTCGTTGTAGGCCTCCCGGCCGTTGCCGAACAGTGCCGCCCCGATGGCCGCCCCGGCTCGCTGGTATCCATTTGCCATGTCAGCCTCCAAAGCCGCCGCGGGGGACGCCGTAGCCATACCGCCTACCAGCACCCGGCAGGTCGTACATGGCGTCCAAGTTGTTGCCCATCTGCATGCCACTGGCGGAGCCGGCGATGGTTCCGCCGCCACCCATCGCCCCGCCGGCCGCCGTCATCGCGCCGGCCAGCAGATCGACCTCGGGACGGCGGCGAATCGCACGGATGCGCATCTGATCCACAAAGTTCTGCCCTGCCGCCTCGCGCGCCAGCATGTCAATGTCGGTGGCCAAGCGGCCGTACCCAAAGGCTTCATCCTGCCGCTGGCGCTGCGGGGCATCGATGCGCGACATCAGTCCGGCGGTGGTCTGAGCGGCAGCGTCCGCGCCTGCCCGCGCCGCGCTGGCGTCAGCCTGGAACGCCTCTCCGCCCAAGGTTGACTCCAGGCCTGCGACGGCCTGCGGCCGCCCACGGCGAAGCTGACCCATGTACTGATTGAGAGCCTCTGCGCGCGCGTCTTCCGCCGTGCTGGCCTCAGTCTGTGCGATCTGCTCGTTCACCTTGGCGTCGGCATCCTGCTGCCGGCGGGACTGGTTGAGCAGGCTCTGCGCCGTGGCCTGGTCTTGCTTCCTGGCGACGCGCTCGGTTTCCTGCTGCTGGAGCGCAGTGCCGGCGACGGCTAGAGCGATTGGGATTACCTGGCCCATTATTTAGCCTCCATAGGTGCCGTAGCCGCCGCCGTACAGGTTCACCTGCGACACGCGGGTTGCCTCACGACGGTTTGCCTCGTCGCGGCGGTTCTTCACGAAACTGCCGATGGCACCGAACTGGTCGGCCAGTTCTTCGCCTGTCGATGCGGAACGTGCTGTCTCCAGATTCGAGCGCAGCCCTGCCGCCGCCTGCGATGCCGCGGTGGTGGCATCAAGTCCGGAGGTAGCCAGCTGGATCAGGCGCGCACGAGCGTCCTGATCGGCCGCCTCCAGCTGCGCGCCAGCACCCTGGGCGCGGCTCTCGACGTTGAGCAGCCCCCGGTTGTAGTCGTCGGCCAGCCGGCGGTTCTGATCCACGTTGACGCTCCCGCCGCTCAGGCCGCCGCGCGCTAGCGCGAAGGTCAGCTCACGCGTCGCATCGGCGTTCTGGCGGTTCAGGTCTTCCATCGCGCGCGTGCGCACCGCGCCCACGAAATCGGCGATGTCTCGAGCCCGGCGCGGGTTGTCGAACACCTGATTGATGCGGCCCTGCGTCTGCTTGATTTGGGCCTGCCGCTCCATCTCCAGGCGCGCAGCCACATCAGCAGCGGATTCGCCCTGCTTTGGGGTCTTCGTCAGGCCCAGCGGGTCCATCCACTTGCCCGCGCCGGATTTCTGGACCAGCCCAGTGGGGTCAGCCCAATTGCCCTTGCCGATATTGCCGCCGCCGGCCATCAGCCCGCCTCCTTTACGCGTGAAAACAGGATCGCGTCTGCACCGTTGGCGCAGTAACGCCGCAGGGTTGCCTCGCGGGTGTAGCCGAGCGATCGCTCGTACCACTCGAAGGTCTTCTCACGGCCGGCCAGCCCATAGAGCTGCAGGCGGTGAACGCCGGGCTCAGCCAGCATCCGGTCATTGAGTCGACGGGTAACGCGGGTGATGTGCCACCAAGCCTTATCCCAGCCGTCCATGGTGCCGAGCTGCCAGCCCTCCCACACGCCCGGGCGGACCTGCCAGAAGCCGCCGGCCACAACGGGGGTGTTGTCAGCCAGAATCAGGAACTTGGGGCCGTAGACCGAGGCCATCTTGAGAATGGCCTGATCCGGGTCGTACTCGGACATACCGGTCATGGCGAGATCCTGCTCGATCTCGTCCGGGCGCATGCGGCGCGCCAGATAGGCCAGGTCCTCGATCATCACCTGCGAGGTGGTCGTGATCTTCATGGCCCATTACCGAGGTCTATGAAGCTCAGCGACGCCTGCTGCAGGCTCCACTTCTGACCCGGCGCGAAGTCCACGCGCAGGCTGAAGGTCGGCGCAGCCATCGGGAACGGGATCACGCCGCCCGGCAGCGTGTCAGGGTCCAGCGCGTAGGGCTCGGTAAACGCCGCCAGATTGCGCTGGTCGTACCCGATGCTGATGCTTGGCGCGCCGCTGCTCACGATGTCGAAGCCCTCCATCATCTTCGTGATGCCAGGGGTTCCGAAATCGAGATAGGGCCACCACACGGTGCCGCCGAACGGGATCGTCGCCCCGCCCACATCGTCCCCCAGCGCAAAGTCGCTCACGGCGCTGATCTCGTCCCCATGCCTGATGTAGAGATCCTTGCCCAGCTGGGCGAACGCATCCACGGAGAACGGAAACAGGTAGCGGCTCCAGGCTCCAGACTTGCCGCTGCGCATCGTGTAGACGAAAACGGTGGACTGCATCAGGCACCCCCGAAGGCGAACTGCAGGCGGTTGCCGGTGGACATGCACACTGCGGCCAGGCCGCCGCATGGCGGATCGCTGCTCAGTAGGTATTCGGTCTGATAGCGGTCACGCTGCTGCCGGTAGTACAGCGAGCCAGCGCGCAGGTAGGCGAGGATCACGTCGGAATTACCCACCTGCCCGGCTCGTTTGTCGTCCAAGGTCAGGCGCGGATTGATGATTCCGGCGAACTGGGTGAACACCATGCCCGGCACGGTGCTGTCGAACCACCACAGCCACGCCTGCCCAGCCTGCACGAAGGCGATTACCGGCTGCATGTTCTGGTCGAAGGCCAGCGCCACTTCCGTGATCCCGGCGCGGATGAAGGCCCGCTGCTCCGTGCCTTCATCAGGCCCCAGATACACCACGTCGCCATCCACGCGCACACGCCACAGCTGTACCCACAGGCCCTGTGACGGATCATTCAGCGCCACGCCGCCCATCTCGTAGTCGATCAGGGGCAGCAGCGTCGAGTTTACCCGCTCCACGAATGGGGCGGGCTGCGCTGGATTGGAGAGGCCGCCAGCGGGGATCATGGGCTGTAGCGCCCCCAGCTCTGGCGCACCATGAAGGTGCTGACATAGTTGGAGTCCTTCGGCAGCTTGGGCGACAGGCCCCAGGCCCACGCGCCGCCCGCCTGGCCGCCGCTATTGGGCAGAGTTGCTGCGAAGAAGCAGCCGATTCCGCCCGCAACGTTCGCGTCGTTGAGCGGAATGTCGAACAAGAACGATCGTGCGTACTGCCCAGCGGTGTACGTCTGAGGCACCATCGTGCCGGCCTTTACGAGGGAAACGGGCTTTGCTCCTTGAGCCGGCAACGCCGCTGCCACAGCTGGCCCGTAGACCAGTTCGTTACCGCCTGTCGTATTGAACCCGATGCCAAGCCCAATAGTGCTGCTCCAGTTGGTGTCGTAGTCAGTGTGGATCAGCGGACGAGCGGTCCAGTTGTAGGACACGGACGCAATCGTCACCGTGCCATTCGCATCAACCAAAGTCGGGTAGATGCGCAGCTCATAGGTCACGTCCAGCACCTCATCCGGCTGGACTGCAATCGTCGTTGGAGAGCCGCCGCCATCGAGGATCAGGGCGCGACTGAACAGTGCGCTCGCGGCAGCCGGGGAAACCCCAACTTCTGCAAGATTCACAGCGGAAGCCCCCATCGAGCCCGCAGCAAAACGGATCGTGCGTCGTCGCCAGCCGTAGAACACGGTCGGCAGACCTGCCCGGTTCACGCCATTGGTATCGGCCTGAACGGTGCTGCTGACCGCCACCTGGGAAACCAGAGCAGTGTTCCCATTTGCCGGCGCGGTATTGCCAGTGCCGACGCGACAAAAGCCTTGCACAAGCGTGCTGCCGCTCGTGCCGAGGAAATCCAGCCCAGCATTCGTGATCAGGTTCGGGAACCAGTCGGCGGCAATACGACGACTGCCAGGGATCTCGATGCCATCCGCATCTACCCGGAAGGCCTCCATCTTGAACCAGCCGGCGTAGCCGTTATGGGCGCTCATGGTGTTGCTCATGTCAGGGTGCCTCCTACGACACTGGACGACAGCCCGATAGCCTCGGGAGCCATGTTGGTGGTGATAAGTGTCTGCTTCAGGGTTCCGGCTTCAACGGCGGACGAGAGCTGCACCGCCTCAGCCGGCACCGTGTAGCCCTTGAGGATGTTGCGCAGAGTTCCGGCAGTGACTGCGCTGGAGAGCGACAGCGACTCCAAGACGTCGATCCCGAGTAGCAGTGGCCGCAGTGTTCCTCCGGACACCTCAGACGCCAGGGAAACGGCCTCGGCGGGCACCTCGTATTCGTGGAAGATGTCGCGGAAAGTCCCGCCTACAACCGACGACGCCAGGGAAATCGACTCCGCAGGAATCTCCAGCGGGTACAGGCGCGTGGTGAGGTACTTGAACAGCCCAGCGTTGCCGGTGCGATTCTCGACCTTGTCGGCGGTATCGCCCAGGCCATCCGTGACGCGCACGGTCCACACCGCATCGCCGCCGCTCGCCACCTCGCCAGTGACGAGGCCGGACGAATCCATGCTCAGGCCTTCCGGGAGCGCGCCGTCCACGATCTCGACGGTGTACGGCGGCAATCCGCCTGCGATCACATAGGCGTAGTTGACTTCATCTCCGCAGCCGACCTGCGGCAGTGCGCCGAACACGCCCAGTTGCGGCGGCGGGTAGTCCGGGAACGCCAGCCAGTACTGGCCCGCGCCGGGGTAATACGTGGCCAGCGGCGGTTTGTTGGTGCGGTCTGCGTACAGCATGGCCTGCTGCACCAGCACGTCGATGGGCGCGCCAATGTCCCCGGCAGCCAAGTTCTCAGCAGCGTTGGCAATGCCGATCGTGCGCACACCCAGCTGCGAGAGGTAAACGAGGTCGTTCGCCACCGGCACAGCAGCCTTCTGCCACTGCGAGCCCACCCCGTCCATCTGGTCCAGAATCGCCATGGAGTTGGGATCTGGGTCCACCTGCCAGTTCTGGAAACTGCTGGCATTCAGGGCAACCAGGTTGGCGCGGTACTGCGCCAGCACGGCCATGTCGTTGGCGTTGGCCTGCTGCAGCCCGGTGGGCAGGTAGCCGGCATTGTCGGCGCTGGACCAGTCGAGCGGGTTGGCCGTGGCGCTGTACCGCACAATGTCCTTGTCGGCGGCAAACACCTTGCTCGCGACGATGGCCACTACCTTCGTGCGCGGGCACTTCTCGTCTTCCACCCGGCGCGATACCGCGCGCCAGTTGATCGTGCCGTCCTGCACCATCGCGCCGATGTCTTCCGGCCACACAGGCTCGGTGCTGCCGCTCACGTACCGCGGCGAAGCGGTCCATGTGACGCGGCTGGTGGTCACCGCCTCCCAGATCACCTCGTTGTCGATGACCTGCTGGCCCAGGATGCCGGGCCATGCCGGCTCGCTGCTGCCAGAGGTTCCGGACTCAGCCTGCACGGCGCGGTAGACCAGCCCCTCCGGGAGCCCGGCCGTAGCGCCGCTGACCGACAGGTTGTCGCCGAGGATCTGATCGTTGTGGCCGGCGTCTGAGGTCAGGTGAATGGCTGCGCGCGCGTAGGCGGCAGATGCCGGTGCGGTCGCGGTGACGGCCGACTGGTGCCAGGCCCCGCCCGACCCATCGTCGACCTTGTTGCCGGCGTCGGTCTGCAACAGGGTGTTGAGCGAGTCGAACCACTGAATCTCGGTCCAGCCAGCGGTGCGGCCGCGCGAGGATGCGCCTTGGGCGATCATCGAAGTGGCCGTCAGCTGGCCGCCGACCGGAACGACCAGCTGGGTGTTGTTGAGCGCTACGCCATCGGCCTGGTTGCCGGGCAGGCGCGCCGCACCGCCGCCGCCATACCCGCCAGTGGCGACATAGCCGGCCGCGCCGCTGAAGGTCCATCCCGTCGACCCGGCAGAGAAGTTGCCGTTGGTGACCTGCGGGTTGTTCGGCGGCGGCTGGGTGATCGGCTGAACAATGTCGCCCGGCAGATACAGGTTGCCGGCCTGCCAGAAGGGAGCCGCCATCAGTTGGCCTCCGTGTAGACGCCAGTAGCGCCTGCCGGCCGCGCGTATTGGTAGCGGTCCGTCACATCCGGCGGGAGGTTGTTGTTGCCAGACTGCTCGCCCACAACCGGCGTCGGGTTGGCCACGTCGCTGTCTTCAAACACCGTTGCGCCGTCAGCGGTCGGCCAGCTCGGCTCGATCGCACCAGAGCGCGGGGCCGGGCCGAACACGTCCGTGACGGTGTACTTGTAGCCGTTGTCGGTGGTGGGCACGACGACATCGCCGAGCGCGCGCGCGATGTTCTTCAGCCACACCGGATAGGTCTGCGTGCCGCTGTCGAGCTGATAGGCGATGCCGTTGGGGTCGGTCGGAATGACCAGCGCGCCGGGCAGGTACACCTTCCCCGGCTCCCAGGTGGTGCCGCGCTGCAGCCAGTAGTGGTACACGTCACCATTGATGAACTCGGCCACCACGTAGAGGTAGCCCAGGAACGGCCCGGCGAAGTGGATTTCCTTCAGCGGCAGGTCGGGTGTGTTCGGGTGCTTCAGCACCTCGCACTCCGTGGCCGGTGTGCTGGCCGGAATGTCCTGCGGAACGTGGCTGAAGACGATCAGCTTGCCGTCGTAGGCGCACATTCCCTTCGTGGCCCCGACCGGCAGCGACACGCGGCTTTTCGAGCCAGGCCGCGAACGCGGCACGCCGGCCTGATCGACGTATCCGTTGACCAGATCGTAGAGGCTGCTGGCATCCGCGCCGCCCTTCGTGCGCAGCCGGTTGATGCCGCCCTTGATGGCGGTGAGCGTGACAATGCGGCCGGTCATGGGAACGGCACCTCCGGCACAGGCGGAACCCAGACCAGTTCGGCCATATCCGGGCCGGGCCTGTACCGGCCAGTGGCGTGCGTACCGGCAACCAGGTTGCGGATGTGCACCTCCAGCTGCGACAGGTAGGTGCTGGCGTCAGCCTGCCGGTAGTGCGCCTTGGCATTGGCCAGGGCCAGCAGATACACAGCCTCGCTGTCGATGCTGGTCTTGTCTGCGTCCTCGGAGAACCGGCTCAGGCTGGCCCGGGCCTTGATGACCAAGCTGCCCAGCGTGTCGTCCGGTGCCGGCCACAGCTCGATGCAGTTGCGGAATTCGTAGCACTGCGGCAGCCCGGTGAGCTGGTCGCTGGTGTAAGAGCTGGTGCGGATGCCCTTGCGGAGCGGGGTCCACACGCCGTTGCGCTCGACGCCTACGTAGGCGACCTTCGACGGGTCGATGACCGCCGGGCACTCCTGCGGCGCGTTGCGCTCGTCATTTTCGGGGTAGTCGTAGAGCCGCACCCCAGCCGTCAGCGGCCAGGAGAACCAGCGCTCGGTGCGGAATGCGCCAATCTCTCGGGCCGACAGCACCACCTGGGCGCTGTAGAGGAAGTCGTTCAGCAGCTCCTTCATGCCCGGCGGCGGGAATGCCGCCTGAGCCGCATAGCCGAGCCGGACCATCAGCCGCTTGCGCAGTTGTGCGAGGGTCTGATTGCCTTCGTTGCTCGCGCAGCCGCACTGAATGGCGTCGGTGATGCTCATTGGAGCCCTCTTAAACAGCGGGCCGGGTTGCCCCAGCCCGCTTGGTTGCTACACGCGAGCGGGAGTTACTCGCCCAGGGTGCTGTCAGCAGCGCCGGCCTGAGCTGCGTCGTACAACGCCTGCAGGCTGTCTCGCGAGGCGTTGCCCTTGTGCTCGATGCCCAGACGGGTCAGCTCGGCGCGCAGGTCGGCATGGGAGAGCTCTTCCTGCTCTTCCTCGCCCTCGCCTTCCTGCGAGCCACCGCCGGCCTGTACCGACTGCGCAGTGGTGGCCGGCTGCTCGTAGCCCTTCTGACCCGGACGCGGCGGCAGCTTGCTGTCGATGACCGCCTCGGACTGCTTGCGGAAGCTGTCCTTGCCCAGCTCCATGCCGGTTTCCTTGGCGATGTCGCGCGCACCGTTGCGGAATACCTGGTCGATGGCCGGCCGGTATTTCTCGCTGTACTTGCTGATCAGGCGCTGATACTCCTGCGTCGCGTTGTTCGGCAACTCCACGGCGTGGTAGTCGTCATTGAGGACTTCCACGTTGTCCTCGCCGTGGATCAGCTGGAGGATCTCCACTTCGTGCTTCGGCACGGAGTCGGTGATGGTGTGGTACTCGCTGCGCTGGATGCTCACCAGCACCACGGGCAGGATGGTCGTCGGCTTGCTCATGTTCCCTCCTACGGGAATCAGGGAGGAAGCGGCCGGAGTGCGGCCGCCCCCAACATCAGCCCGCGAGGGCGTAGACGGTGCCGGCGGCGGACAGCTTGATCCACTGCGGCAGGTTCTGGACTTCGGTCTGACTGGTCGCCGGCAGCGTGGCGAGCGTGGTGTAGGTGCCCGCCTCGGTGTCCGAGCCCTGCAGGGTTGCCGCAGATGCGCTCAGGTTGGAGAAGGTCGCGCTGCCGCCGCGCAGGAACGGGCTGTTGCCGGTCTTGAAAGCGGTGGCGGTGATCGGGGTGGACTTCATGGGAGTGGCTCCTGTAGCCGGATGGGTTTCAGCGAGTGCCCAGCCGAAGCCGGGACACTCGGATCAGGCCTCAGGCCGGATCAGGCGATGGACAGCACCGCGTGCACGTTGCGCTTGCTGATCGTCATGCCGTACTTGTTGGTCTGCGCGTAGTACGTCACGTAGCGATCGGGCAGCTTTTCCGGCTTCCGCTTCTTCATCCAGTTGCCCTTCACCGGGCGGAACTTGAGGAAGTTGCGGTTGAACAGGTAGCAGCGCTTAGTCCACGGGTAGGTGATCGCGCCGAGCTTCGCGTCCAGCATTTCGAAGGTCGGATCCCAGATCAGCTCGATGCCGCGGTAGAACACCGCAGTGACCGAGGCGTCCAGGCCGGTGCCGCCGTTGGAGCCGATGATGATCTGGCGGTTGACCTCTTCCTTCGCCTCGGCCTTGTAGGCGTTCAGGAAGGCCTGACCGCAGCGGATGTCGGTCGGCACCGCGCCGCCGTAGCGCACGCAGGCGTCGTACATCTCGTCCAGCGCCGCGACGACACCGCCGGAGGCAATGGCCATCTTGGCGTTGTTGCGCCAGTAGTTGAAGGTCACACCACTGACGCCGCCGACCACATCCGCAGTGCCTGGGGTGGTGGAGATCAGGTGGTCGATGCCCGGCATGGCCTTGGCGCTCTGGCTGCCGTTCTGCAGCATTTCCAGAGCCAGGCCTTCCTGCAGGCCATTTTTCATGGCGGTCCAGCTGGACTTCAGCAGATTGACCAGCTGCTCTTTTTCCTGCGAGCTGGGCACAGCCACGCCGGCGTCATCGATGGTGATGCCGTTGCGGATCAGGCGGTCTTCGTCGAACCAGAAGCCTTCGTGGTTGCTGTAGTACTGGAACTTGGCGAAGCGGTTCGGGTCGCGCTCGTTGTAGGTGACCTGATCGGCACCTTCGTAGTTCTGGTAGTTGCTGTCGTTGGAGACGAACAGCTTCTCGTTGTAGATGCCGTTGCCGAAGAACGACACCTCTTTGTCGCGCACGAACAGGTCGAGCGTGCGGTGGGCGACCGAAATCTGGTCGATGGGATCGCCGGAGGCGTAGCTCTCCAGCGTGTAGTTCGCGCCCTGCGTCAGCTGGGCAGTGGTCCAGGCCATGATGGATGTCCTCGAATGGGAATGGGGTTGTGCTTCCATCCACGTTCGAGGGGGGCGAGGCCTCTCACTGCCCTACCGGGCGCGACTCCGGCGTACTGCTTGCGTGGCGCGGTTGTCAGCCGCAGGGCCAGATTGCCCGCCTTGCCGAAGGCGTCAACGGATACAAGAAACCCCGCCGAAGCGGGGTCTTGCGGGTCAGGCGGCGTTGTTGGCCTGCTCGATCCCGAACTCCATCGCCTTCATCGGGTCGGTGAAGGCTGGGGCCATCGTCGGCTGCGGCCCGTTCGGTCGCATCGGGCCGGGGCGCGGCTGAGCCGGGGCTGCCGGAGCGGCGGGCGCTGCAACTGCCGGTGCCTGGATGCGGGCGTAGGCAAGCGCGGTTGCCTGTGGCCACTGGCTCGGGTGCATGGTGCGGCGAATCTCGGCCACCGCCTCGTTGAGCGCAGGACGCTTCGCCACATACTGCGGGTCCTGCGCCCGGGCGTCGGCGTCGAACTTCTGCAGCCAGGCAATGCCGTCCTGCTCAGCCTGCTGGGCGGCCTGTTGCGCCTCCTGCTGCTGGCGCTGGGCTGAGCTGCTGTAGGCACCCTGCGCGCGGGTGGAGGCGATCTCCAAGGCGCGAGTGCGCGGCAGGTCGCCCGACTGCACCTCGGCAAGCAGGTCCGCATGGGCGGCGAGCGGGTCATGGACGCCCGGGACTTCCTTTCCGAGCATCTGGGCCAGCACTGCCAGCTCCTTGGACATGACCTCGTAGGCCTGCCCTGCGGCAGACATGTCGCCGCGCTGCGCCTTGCTGATCAGGCCGAGGTAATCCAACGCCATACCGTACTGCTCAGGCGACGTGCCGGTGTCGGTCACCATCTTGACCATATCCTCGCCAACCGAGGCGCGCTGCACCAGATCCGGCAGGGTCGCCACGTCCTCGATGCCGGCCGCCTTCAGCGCGTCACGGATCGGGGCCAGCTGCTTCACTTCGGCGGCCAGACCACGGAAGCGCTCGGCGGTCTTGTCCTTCAGCCCCAGCGCAGTGATTTCGGCCTCGGTTTCGGCGTCAGGCTGCGGCTTATCAGGCTCGGCCGGCGGCTGGCCGTCTGCAGGCGGAGCGCCCTCCTGCGGCTGTGCCGGCTGCTGCTCGCCATCTGCGGGCGGCTGACCATCAGCTGCGGGGGTTGCCGGCGGAGTATCGGCGACCGGTGCCGCAGGTTCCGGCGCGGGCTCCGCAGCCGGTGGCGGGCTGGATTCATCCGCAGCGGCAATGCCAGCGTCGAGCGCGGCCATGGCGTCAGCGGTGATGTCGGTCGGGGTGGTGTCCGGCGCGGTGGCCGGAGTGTCGGTCGGGTCGGGCATGTCACTTACTCCAGGTGCCGAAAACGCGCCAGATGGCGACGGTGAGTGGGTGGTGGCGCAGCTGGCCGGGCATCAGTTCGACGCCAGTTGGTCGCGCAGGCGGAAGCCCAGCAGCGGCCAGATCTTCGCCACGGCGTTTTGGCGGGCGATCTTCTGGCCGATCTCGGCGTCGAAGTTCTCCGGGCTGGCGCAGGCCGACTCACCAGTCACGGTGAAGCCGTTGCGCAGCACCAGCACGCAGAAGGTCAGCAGTTCCAGCGGAGCGAGGATGTGCTCGCCCTCAACGTACTCGGACTTGATTCGGGCGCTGGTGGCCTGAGAGCCATCGCGAGCGGTGAAATAGACTTCAGAGCGGATTTCGCTTTCGATGTCAGCCGGCGTCACACGCGGCGCGGTCAGGCCCTTGGACTGGATTTCCTGCTCGATGGTCTGGTCGTTCATTTGAAGCTCCTATCAGGCTGCGAGGGGGTCAACGGCGGGGTCGCCGCTGGGTGGTTGCTCTGTCGGTGGGGGCTGGGTGCCGCCCTGCGGCGGAGGTGCGCTGCCGGGCACGCCCTGGGCCGGCATGGCCGGCTGGGTGCCATCGTTCTGCGGGATCAGCTGGTCGATGTCGAAGCGCTCGCCGCTGCGCTCAGCCGTCAGGCGCATCAGTTGTTCCATCGCATCGGCCATTGCCTCGTTGGAAGCGCCGCGCAACTGACCGATCTGGGCGATGCCGGTCTGCAGCAGCGGCAGCAGGTTGGCCCACGACTGACGCTCTGCCGAGGTATTGGGCTTGCCCGACGAGCCGGCGCGGATCTCGATGCGCAGGAAGTTGCTCAGGTCGTCCGGCCCCTGGTACGGCGGCCAGAAGGCCGCATCACCCGCAATGAACCGAACGTCCTCGTCGGTCATGTAGACGCGCGCGATCTCGCAGGTGTACTGCGCCAGATCGCTCAGGGCAGACTCCATGTTGTCGCGGCGGCTACTGCTGCGGGCCATGAACCCGCTGTTCTGGATCTCCGCCTCGGTGGCGGTACGATCGGTGTTGACCGAGCCGGCCATAGCCTCCTGAATACCCCAGATGCGCTCCAGCGCCTGTTCGATCTTGGTCCGGTCGTACGCTGCCTGATCCATCTGCGGGTAGGTGACAGGCATCAGGATGGCGCGCAGGTCCGCATCGGGCGTGACGGTCTTGACCGCGACCATTTCACCGACCTGCGCCTTTTCGAGCTTCTTGGCCTCGGCCGGCTCCAGCGCGCCTGCGTTGAACGCAGTCTTGGGGATGATGCGGCGGCGGTGGTCCACCTCTGCCGACATGCTGCGGTTGTACTCGTCGGCCAGCTTGATCGAGCGGCTCACCAGGCTCTGCGGGTGGCGCTGGCCGTCCACCGAGGACGTGCAGAACAGGAAGTATGGATAGAACCGGGTCGTGGCCGGCGGGTTGAAGCCAGGCTTCACCCAGAACGGAACGCCAGTAATGCCGGTCAACACGGTGTTGCTCACCGCATCCCAGATTTCGACCATGCGCACGAAGCCTGCGCCGCTGCCCTCCGGGTTGGTGGCCGTGTAGGCGTCTGCGTCCTGATCGGTCAGCTTCTCGCCAATGGTGCTGACGCTCTCGTTCGTGCCCATGACAGGCTTGCGCGGGTAGTAGCGGGTCGCCTTATTCAGGATGTTCTCAGCCACCCCTTTCAGGTCGTACTTAGCCAGATGCGGGCCGCACTGAGCCAGGGCGTCTTCATAGGCGACGAACGAAAACTCGCAGTTCCAGGGGGCATCCAGATGATTGGCGATGGCGAACCCGGGCGCGACTTGGAAGTTCTCGCCCTCCACGTTGTCGACCACGTAGCCGCGTGCCACGACGCGCTCAGCGCCAGCCTGGATGGTTGCCAGCTGGCGTTCCAGATCGGCGACCTTGGCCTCTTGATTCTGGCCGAACACGCCCTTGACCGAATCCCATGCCCCAGCGATCAGGCCAGCCGATCCGTCCTCCAGCTCGGCTTCGAGCGCGCGGGCCCGGGCGATGTTCTGCTGCAGGTCGTTGATGGCCGTCTGCGTCTCCGGCGCGATCGCGGTGCGTTCCTGCCAGGACGCCTTCATGATCCCCACGCCGATGGTCAGCGAGGAACGGCACCACGGCCTGCCGCGGCGCTTGAGGCTCGCATCCTTCCACATCTGGGTGCCCACGGCCTCCAGCGTGTCGGCGAACTGCTTCATTTCCCGCGACTTGCGTGAGTACTGCTTGCGCAGCTTCAGCACTTCGTCGTTGACCAGCTTCTCGACGCCACCCTGGGTGAGGAACGCCTCTTGCGCCTGCATGCTCTGGGCCAGGGCCTGCTGCTGGTCGACGCCCATCGCGGTGAGCTCGGTGGCCACCTGCCGGCCCACCTCCATCGCGTCGGCCTCGGCCTGCTGCTGCAGCTGCATCATCAGCTGCTCGTTCGACTCGATCACATCCCGAATCTGCTCCGGGCTGGGCATGCGGTGCGCCGGGCCGGGCGACACGTCGAAGTCGGGGTTCCGGGCGTAGAGGAACGCCTCCAAGTTGTCGATGTTGGTGCCGATCAGGTTCGCATCGACCAGGAACCCGGAATCACCACGGGCCTGACGCCGGTCGCGGGCGTACTGCCGCCGCGCCTCCTTGTCGTACTCGCGGGCTTCCTCAATCCGTGCCATCCAGCGCTTCACGTCGGCCTGTTCACGGCTCAGGCGCTGCGCGCGGGCGGGATCAGGGTCTGCGGCCAGTGCAATACCGGTGTCGAGGGCGGCGATCTGCTGCTGGTCAGCCATGGCGGTTTCGCTGGGTCATTTGCCCCAACGATGCCGCTACGGGGGAAGGCTTCAACGGTAGTAGCCGGCTGCCTGCTCGTCTTCGGCGCGATCTGCGGCGTCTCGCTCTCTAAACCACTTCTCGGTGAACGGCGCTGGCTTGGGCGGCTCGGCCTCGGGCGGCAGGCTCCCGTGGGCCATCAGGTCGATGCCGCGGCCGAACAGGGTGCACACGTCCACCATGTCGTCTCGCCGGCCATCCTCGCCGGTGAAGGCGCACAACTGGTCAATCAGGCGGTCGCCCCAATCGGTGTTGGGCACGTGCACCGAGCCGGTGGCAGCGCGGGCGGCAAAGCCCAGCGCGCGGTCCGCCTTGCTGCCGGCAGATGCCAGCGGCTCACGTGACACGAAGGTCTGCGTTTCCTTCATGGCGCGGCGGATAGCGCCATCGACCGAGCGAAGGATGACGCCCTTCTCCTCGAACGCCTTGATGGGCTTGTTACGACGGATCATCTGCAGCCAGGCGCGAATCCACACAGAAGGGTCCTCCTGCCCGCTCCACCAGTCGGTGAGCCAGGTGTCCCCGGTATGGTCCATGCCCATGCAGCCATGCTCGGTCCAGTCGGGATCGGCCTCGGGATCGTCCGGGTCGGGAGCGCCGGCATAGTCGCTGGACAGGTAGTAGCGCATCCCCTTCGGCTGGTCGCCCAGGTTGAAGCGCTTGAACCAGTGCCGCTTGAACAGGATGCCGGCCTTGCCGCGCGGCTTTCCGCCGAAAATGTGGTCGTGCAGGTCCTGGGAGATGGCGAGCGTCTTGAGCCGCTCCTTCTCCATGGCCTCGTTCCACCAGGGGTTGTCCTTCCAGTTGATCTGGATGACGATCGCGTCGGGGTCATGCCCGGTGACCCAGCGCTTGTAGGCGTAGTCGTCTTCCTGATCCGGGTTGAAGGTGACCCAGATTTCCGCCCCGGTGGTGCGGACGATGGTCGGAATCAGCTTGTTCCAGCTGTTGGTCGAGACGTTGGACGCCTCTTCCACCCACACCAGGGTGGCACCCTCGAACGACTTGATGCTGTCAGCCGTGTGGTCCTGTAGGCCCGAGAAGCTGAATGTGCTGCCGGTCAGCAGGCAGGTGATGCCGTCCTCGGCCTTCTTGTTGACCTTGAAGTAGGCCGAAAGCCCCATCTTGAGGATGTAGTCCTCGATGACTCGCTTCGAGGACTGCGCCACCGACTTCTGGATCTCGCGCAGGCACAGGATGCGGTGCTTGGCCTGCATCGACAGCATGACGAGAATCTGCGCCACGCTGTGGGACTTGGCCGAGCCGCGCCCGCCGTACAGCACCTTGAACTGCTTCGGCTCCAGCACCGGCACCAGCTTGACCGGCAGGGAGAGCGGCGTATGGGGCTCCAGCTTGCGCGGCTGTGGCGACTTTACGGCCCGCTTCATTCGTCCCTGGCGGGCGGGGCCACCGGCATGATGTAGAACGGCGGCGGCGGCGGCAGCTTGTCGCCGTCAGCGTCGGCCAACTGCAGCTTCTCGCCGTAACGCTTGGCGTTCTCCTTGCCCGACTGCCACTTGATGGCGTCCATCATGACGCGGGCGGCCGATGGATCCAGCTTGCCGGTGCGAACCTCTTCCATGATCTCGTCCAGGCGCTCGAACCGAGCATCAGCCCGGCTCGCGCGCGCGCGCATGTATTGCTGCCGGAAGCTGGCGGGGTCATCCTCAGTCCCTCCAGCGTTCGAGGCCAGCCACCTGAATATGGTCCTCGCGTCAGGCAGGCCGTCCATTGCTCCGATGGTGGCAACGCTGTCGCCTTGGGCAATCAGCGCGCACACTCGCTCTGCCAGGTCCTGCGTGTAACTGCTCGGTCGGCCAGTCGGCTTGGCAGCCTTTTTGCCTGGGCTGGCCTTGGTCTGCTTACGAGGTGCTGCCATGCTCCACCTCGAACAGCCGAATGGGAACGCCCATCAGGTACACCTCGCCCTTCCTGACGGAATCAATCCGCAGCTGGCGACGCCCCCGTGTCGTGTGGGCAATCTCTGCCACCAATCCATGCGCCTGCCCCGCTGTCAGCAGCAGGCAGTCAGGCATGCGCCCATGGCCTCGCTGGTGGTGCCGGAGAACGTCACAGGCCCAATCCATCAGTTTGTAGGTCATGGGGTGGCCTCCGCGTGCAACCGCGCCTGCCCCCGAGCTGTGATGCCAAAGCGCTCGCCCTGCTCCTGGGCATAGCCGTGACCTACCAAGGCGTCGAGCAGGCTGTCGCCGCCGCGGTGGTGGTCGCGCCACTCCTGTCGGCTCAGGCTGAACTCGCGGGCGAGATATTGCAGGCCCTGGGTGATTGCATCTTCCTGGATCACCACAGGGCCTCCTCGGTCGCGCGGGCGGAAAGTGTCACGGTCCCGGGTTGCAGCCCGTCCCCGCCGCCACAACGTGGCAACCCGCTCCCTAGGTGCTGGCTGTTACCCACCTGCCAGCTGGGGCCGCCGATACAACCCTCGGCGGAGGGGCGATGAATGCTGGTCATGCGGCGGCGTCCATCTGGGCGAACAGGTCCAGCTGCACTCCAGAGTCCGGGGCCGGCGCGGTCACTGCTGGCGGAACGATCCCCAGATGCTCCCGAATGTCGTCCAGCACGTCCGCAGCGGCCTGCGAGTCGGACCTGCTGAAGCGGTACGTACCCACCAACCAGGGCCAGTACGGCGAGCGCGCGGCCAGTCGGGCCATCTCCACCGCCACAGGCTTGTCCTCGGCCAGCACGAATGCCTGCGAGGTTGCTGGGTCGATAAGCAGATAGCTGGCCACACCACATGCGCGCTGGTTCTCCGTGATTCGGGGGACGATTCGGGACACCGCCTCCATCGGGCTGGCTGGGTCAACCACGCACAGAACGCGGGGCTTCCAGACCTGTCGGAAGGCAGTAGTAGTTCTACCGGCGCGCGGCGCGGCTTCAACGGATTTGCCCATGTTTCGACCTCCCCTGTGGAGTGCGGTCACGGTGGTCATGCAGCTGTCTTCCGCTCGTACTTCCGAACCTCGCGGCCCAGGGTGTAACGCATTAGCCGGTGCCGGCCGACTCTCGTCAGATGCCCGAGGGCGGCCATGTTCCCGAGCTGCACGAAGATCCGGACGCGAGCGTTACCCGACGCTTCCAACCCGTCGGCGATGTCCGAGGCGAAGTGCCAGCCGGGGTTGGCCGCGAGCCAGGCGCGGATGTCTGCGGCGCGGCTCAAAACAGTTCCTCCACCCAGCCACCGCCCTTCCCCTTCGGGCGCGCCATCACCGCGCGGAACCGGAACGGGTACTGGTCGGCGGCGACCTTGATCTTTGCCCTGGCATCGTCTTCCCAGAAGCCCTTCACCTCATGCATCTCCAGCACGCCATCGGCGGCCATCACGGCAAAGTCAGGGGTGTAGAACGTCTTGTCAGCGAGGCGCAGCTTCACGCCCTCGAACCGACGCCACTGGATCTCGCCAGCGGCCTGCAACAGGGCGAGGTGCGCGTCATAGGCGGCCTCAGTCTTATTCATGGTGCCGGGCTTCAACCGGCCGAGCGCGTAGTGCTTCATGCTGCGGCCCTTATGAGGCCCTGCTCGAACAGCTGCAGCAAGGTGCGTTCGTGGCCGCGCTGCCAGATGTCAGCCTTCTCCTCGCGGGTGAAGTGCCGACCCTGGTCCAACTCCCTATGGCAGGCCCGGCAACCACTGGCAAAGAAGCAGTCATGCGCCTTGAGCGCCCCGCCCTTGCCGTGCCGGCTCTGGTTGCTGTGACAGGGCTCGCCCGGGCCTCCCTCGCACACCCCGTCGATCTGCAGGGTGCAGGTGAGCTGGTAGGCCAGGTCGAGCAGTGATCGGTCGCGATAGTTGCCGTGCATCAGTAGTTGCTCCCCGGCTGGCCCGGCTCGTTGCTGCCGGTGCAGGCGTTGCGGTGGTCGGTCGCCTTCGGGCAGCGCTTGTTGCCGCACACCTGGCACACGATCACCCGCATGTCGTCCAGGCGCAGCGGGCGGCAGGCATGGCAGCCGCATTCGTCTGCCTCGCTCGGCATGCAGTGGCGGCAAAAGACAGGGCCACCGCCGCAATGCACGCACTGACTCGACTCCCGGCTCAGGATCGTGGGCTTCGGCCGACTGACGATCCAGTTGCTCCAGACGCCGCGCGCCCAGGCCACGGTGTAGAAGCAGCACAGCACCACGATGCCCCACTGCTCAGCGCTGATGGCTGCGACGAACCAGAAGGGCTGGCCGGATAGGCCGAACAGGCAGGCATGCCGGCGCGCCCGCTCACTCTTGGACTGGGTCAGCCAGATGGCCGTGACACCAGTTGCGGCAATTGCGAGCTGGGCGATCATGCGGCACTCCGGTCGTAGGCAACCCAGCGGATGCCCTGCTCGGCACCCCAGGCATAGATGAACTCGATCAGATCGGCGCATGCCTTCTTGCCCAACCCGCTGGTGCGCACCGGGATCAGCTCCACGCCGTTACCGTCCAACGCCGGCAGGATCTCGATTGGCTTCCCCTCGGCGCGCATCCAGGCGGCCACCAACAGGCGCTTCCACGTCTCGGCGTCTCGCTTCTTGCCGGCCCATTCCAACTGGCCGGCCAGCTCGGTGATCAGGACGTGTAGCAGGGCGTTCTCGGCCAGCGTGCGCTTCGGCTCGCTCACCGTGACGTCGAAGTCCTCGCCGGCGGCGACCCGATGCCGGATTTCCGATATCGCCGAGTCCATCACCAGGGGGCGGCGCGGGTTGTCGTGGCGCAATGCGAATAGGCGCTTATCGGCCATCACAACACCTCCGGGCGAACGGCGATCAGTTGGTCATAGGACTCTGTGACCGTGTGGCAGTTGGTCAGCATGTCCAGTAGCACGTCACGCATCGCCTCAGTCGGCTCCACCGGCACCAGCACGTAGCCAGCCGGCGGGGTGAGGGCGGTGCGCAGCGCTCTCATCACGACATGCAGGTTAATTACCGTCATCATCGAGCCGTACTCGAACGCCTCGTCCCGAAGGTCCCGGCACTCGGATTTGAGCAGCTCCCGCGCCCTCTTCTCGATGTCGCTCATGCCGCAATCCCCCTCTTGATCTCTGAATCCCGTTCATTCAAGCCCGCCTGCCACGCCTTGCGCAGCTGGTGGCCGTCCTCACCCATCGCAAACATGGGCACCGCGCCTCGGTCTTTGTGCGCCTCGCGCATCCAGCGGCCGGATTGCTTGGCGCTGCGCAGCTCGTCAGGTGTTGGCATGGATGCCCTCCCCCGCTTCGATCACGCCATCCGAGCCCATCGCCTCGACCTCTGCCGGGGACAGGTGCAGCTCGCGGGCAATCTGGTCCATGTGCTTCTGGACCTCTTCGCGCGTGGCCGGCGTCACCTCGCGCTCTTCGTGCCCGATTTCGGCCACTGGTTCGCCCGGCAGCTGGCCGCCGCGCATCACGAACTCCTTGGCCTGGTCGTAGGCTTCGGCCAGCAGCTTGTCGGCCTTGTCGGAGCTGGCGAGGCGGTAGCGGTGCCCGTCGAGGTACTGCCACACCAGCCGGCTGAAACCGTCCTGCCGACCAACGTCAGCGCGCACCGCGGCGAACGTCGGGATGCCCAGGCAGCGCAGGCGGAACTCGGGCAGCGTCGGCGGCCAGGGGTCGGCACAGGCGATGCTGCTGCCGATACCGTCCGCCACCTGCTGCGGCGTGAGGCCGGCCATGCCCTTCGCCCACGTCTGCGCGGCGCTGCCGGCGGGGTCGTCTCCGTAGGAGCTACTCCAGCGGTGGCCGTAAATCTCAGCCATGCGCAACCAGAGCTGTTGCATGACCTTCGAGGACTGCGGAGCTGGCAAGGCGCTGCTGCTCGGCTTCGGCGCGGTCGATGTTGGCTTGAACTCGTTCGGCAGGTGACTGGCGGCGTGTTGCATGGGCGTTTCCGGTGGCGATGACGGGCGCTACAGCGCCCTCGGCATGGCGTGATCGGGCGGTGGTGATCGCCCAGGGGAATGGCTTGCCGACAGGTGGGGCACGGCTCAGGCCCTCCCTCACCGTGTCGGCGAGCATCTCGGGGGTGACGCCCTCGGCCAGCGCGGCCAGCAGCATCGGGTGGCTGGGGTTCGTCGTGTGGCAGCCAGCGGCGCGCATCAACCGGCACGCGCGCCCGGCGTCGCTCGCGCCCTCAGAGATCTCTGGTGCTTGAGTGGAGGTATCTGGAGTAAGACTGGTGTCTGGTGTCTGGTGAGCATTGCGTTCGTTATGCGTTCGCATTCCGTCCGCATTGCCATCGCATTGCCTTGGCTGTGCGGACCTGCCCCACCGGGCATTGGCGCTGGCCCTGGCCTTGTTCTGCTTCTCCTGATACCGCTCGATTTCCTCGTCGGCGCGCTTGTTGTGCCAGCCATCGCCCTCCAGCACGAAGAATTCCTCCAGCACCACCTGCACGGCCTCCAGCTCTTCCGGCGACCGCGCGCCGGCCAAGCGCGCGACCTGGCGCTGCTCGGCCGGCAACGGCTCTTCCTGAAGGTAGTAGCGGCGCAGCAGGCGCGAGTAGATCGCGTCCTCCAGCAGAGACAGGTGCGCTGTCGCTGCTGCGTAATCGCCGATGTGATGCTCGTAGTAGTTCATGGTCAGGCTGCGCGCGGCGTATCGTCCGTGGAGCGATTCACCGGGTGCCACGTCACGCCGCTGCGGCCATTGCTCGCCGCGCACTTGCGGACTGTCCCGCGCCGAATGAGGCCCTCCCTTTCGACCTCCGGAAGCCGGCGCGCCAGCACAAACCGGTCGATGCCGGTGGCGCGCGCCAGCTCCAGGCTGGTCATTCCGGGGTGTTTGCGTACAGCCGCAGCGGCCTGCGCCTGCTGCTGGGCCTGTTTGCCAGAGCCCACGATGAAGTCGGCAGCCTCATGGCTGCTGCTGGGGTCGTCGTTGCGTGCTGGGTGGTTCATGGCGTACCTCTCTCGGGATTTTTCAGGCCCTGAATAGGGACGACCGTCCCCTGTGTCTGCGGCAGGCGGAACATGTCGTCCAACCCGCGCTTAAACGCGGCCTCTGCCGCTTCCTCGACCGTCACTCCCAGACGGCCTGCCACCTGCCGCAGCGCTTCCATTTCCGCCGGGCTGAGATTCGTTGCAATTTCCACAGGGCCTCCCCTGGGCCGGGAACGGGCCTTCAGGCTGCCTGCAGCTCGCGGCTACCCTTCTGCATGCTCTGGACGCCAGCGAGCAGGACCTTGCGCACGAACACGGCGCGCTGCTGCTGGTTGAACCGGGCGAGTGCCTCGACAACGGCGAGCTCGTCGTCGTTCAGGCGGATCTTCACTTCGTTGTCGCGAATGTGGGTGGGGTCTGCGTACATGTCCGTAGGGGGTCAGTGATGGGTGGTTACTTGGGGCCCGTCCCCGCCGTAGCATTGGAGTTGCGAGACAACCTCAACTACGACGGAGACAGGGATGAACTTGGAACAGTTGGAACGGAAGATTCAGCAGCTGGAAGGCCGAATCGTGGGATTCGACGTGCTGATGAACGTTGTGCTTCGGGAATGGGGCAACCCGCCGGAAAAGGTCATGGCCTATCTCCAGCAGACTCAGCACCGGATGATCGCGACGAGCCTTCCTCACCCGTGCTGTTCGGACGCGCACATGGAGGGGCTGGAGCATCAGTTGAACGAGGCGATCGCCGCTCTGCGTGGACGAATCGACTACCCGGAGGAATGATCCGGCCGCGCTCGTCCAGCACCAGAACCGGCATTCGCGGGTCAAGCCGCACGGCGCACCCCCTTCTTCTTGGGGGTGTCGCCGAACACGTCGGGCCGCAGCAGCTCGAGGAACTGCCGTCGTGCCGGAGGAATGCCGTTCGTGCGCCACTCACTCACGGAGGGCGAGCGGACTTTGCAAAGGCGTGCGACTGCGGCGGTTCCGCCCAGACGGTCGATCACTTCGGAGTCGGGAGTCTTGTCCATGCCGCGAGTATAGGTGCGCCTATGACGTTGTCAATAGGTTCGCCTAAATCATGTTTCGGTAGGCTTACCTGATGGAAGCGTGGGCCCGACGAATTAAATCTCTGCTGGACGAAAAGGGGCTGTCTCAAACAGACCTCGCACGCGCCTGTGGCCGCTCCCAACCATCCATGTCCCAGTGGTTCAGCGACACGGCGTCGAAGCCCGCTACCAAAATGATCATGGGTGACAACCTTCTGGCTGCCGCTCGCTTCCTTGGAACTACTCCCGAGTACATCCTCACCGGTGAGGGGCGCAGCACCGCGTCTCAACCTACGCGACCCGACTTTCAGAAGATGGCCTCGGCGGTACTCTTGCTGAGGCATTACCTGGATTTTGCCGGCTCGCCAGCCGACTGGATCAGCGACCCCGATATGCTGGATATCGCCTATGAAGTGGTCGAATCGTTCGGAGGCCCAGTGCGCTCTGAGAACGTTCTCGACCTGACGAAGGCGCTAGCAAAGAAGATCAGGGGGCAGGATGATGCAGGACAAGGATCGATTCGAGGAACTCGCAAGGCGGCTGGCGGCACGAACTAAGCAGTTGAGCGCGGGCGAGGCGCACCGCCCTGCCCTCGCACTGGTGAGTAGCCGGCAAGCAGCCTCCATGGACAGCATCGTCCGTGAATCACATTGTCGGATGATTCGCCACTTCCGACGGCGCTGGGGTCACCCCATGCAGCTGCTCATCGACCAGGCTTGCTTCGGCTATGCCGGGGTCGAGCAGCTCCCCGATGACGACCTAATCCAACTTCACCGAGATCTTGAACGCGCGGAAGACTGCATGCGAGACGGGATCTCGTTCGAAGACGCTGGCCTGCTCCGATCCCGATACGGTTAACTGAACAGAATTTGATTCGTTCATAAAAATATAGGTGTTCCTATAGGCTCGCCTATTGACCCGAGCCATAGGTACGCCTATCTTTTCTCCATCGCCCCACACCACCCAATTCCGGGCCGGGGCATGGAGACGAAGATGACCCAGCAGTCGCAGCAGCGCTTCACCCAGACCCACGGCGGCGTCCTGACTGTGATCGACGCCAGCACCGGCCTGGAGTGGATCGCCAAGCCGCTCAGCGAGAAGAAGTCCCACCAGGGCGCGATTGATGCCTGCGACGCGCTGGACTTCGCCGGCCACACCGACTGGCGTCTGCCGACCACGAAGGAGCTGTACTCGCTGGTCGACCTGAGCCGGATTGAGCCGGCCATCGATACCGCTGCCTTCCCCGACTTCCCGAAGAGCGGCTGGTTCTGGACGAGCGATCTGTACGCGGGCGTTGCCTCGTGCGCGTGGGACGTCTACTTCGGCAACGGCGGCGTCAACTACTACCACCGCAACAACTACGGGTTCGTGTTGGCCGTGCGCCGCGCCAGTCAGTAATTGGCCTTTTTGACATAGGGGCAATGACATGAACGCAGATTGGAAGATTGCACGTAGCGACGACGAGGCAGACCGCGCAGACGAAGCGCGCGCCGAGTGGATCGCCCAGCGGGCCAATGATCTGAAGCTGGAGTATGCGACCGACAGCAAGAAGGTCGGTGAGGCGGTAGCGGACTTCTTCCTGGCCGATGAAGACACGCTGGTCCCGAACCTGACGCAATTTTACCTAGACCAGCCCAGCGGATCGCAGGCCGGCTTCACGCTTCACGACCAGCTGCGCGAAGCCATTGCCCCGATTCTCTGGGAGTACGCCGAAGACGCGGCCGCCGAAGAGTGGAACCGGCTGGAGCAGAACGCCATGGAAATGGCGGCGGATCGGAGGGAAGCGGCATGAAGTTCGTGACCGAATCCGCATTCAACGATCAGCCGCCGGAGATGGTGGAGCTGACCCCGCTCGATCCCGCCCTGGTCGCTCGCGTCCGCCGCGAAAACCTCAACCGCCTGAGCCGTCTCAACGGCGAGCAGCCCTCCCCCACCTACGACCCGGTTACCGACGAGGACTTTGTATGGCTGCCGTGATCTACGACTTCCGCCAGTTCCAGACCGTGCGCGAGAACGTGCAGAAGGCTGGCCTGAGCCCCGCGCCGCTGTTTGCAAAGCTCCGTGCGGCGCAGCGTGCCGGCGACCGTGGTGCTGCAGTGGTCGCCGAAGCCCAGCGCCTCCGCCGCATGTTCCGCGACGAGCTCGACCCGAAAGGTGCGGCATGAGCGCTGAACAGCTTGTGCAGAACGTGACGCGTGAAGTGTCCCGGGCCTTCTTCATCTTTGGCGGCATCGCTGGGCTGATCGTCGGAGCTGCGGCGTCCCTGTTGATTCAAGGAGCATTCGCGTGAACGCATTCCTCTCAGCAGTTCTCTACATGGTCATCGGCGGAGTTGTCACCGCCACCCTGATTAACGCCAAGGCCAAAGACTGCGGCCCCCAGGAAGTGAAGAGCGACGAAGTGTTCTACATGGTGGCGGCGTGGCCCGGGTTTATTACGGCAGCCATTGTCACTGAAGACGACGCGCCCAAGCCCTCCAGCTGCAAGCCGGCGAGTGACGAAGGCCAATGACCCCCGATTCCGAGCTTTCCCGCCTCTTCGCCCAGGCGTTCCCCGAAATCCCGAAGCCGGCCCCGCTGGCACCCATTGACCCTGTAGACGCCGACGAAGCAGTGAACGGCATCTGCGTGGAAGGAGACGAAGCGTGAAGCACCTCACCGCGCCCTTCATGTGCGTCCTGGCTGTCGGCTTCTTCGCCGCGCTGCTGGTCCGCGCCATTCAGACCGACGCCTATTCGTTCGTGGTGTTTGGCATCGCCGGCTCTATCGCCTTCTCGATCCTCTGCTGGATGGAAACCCGCAAAGCATGGCCTGCGTTCCGGCGTGCGATGGAGCGCCGCAAGCAGATGCGCATCGCCCCGCCCTTCACCCGAATCAAGCTCCAGAAGGAAGACCTGCATTGAACGCCATGACCGAATCGCCGACATCCCTGACTGCGCAGCCGCGCCAGCAGTTCGACCTCAGCCCGCAGACCTTCGAGCAGGCGCTGCAGTTCTCCGACATCCTCGCCGAAAGCGACCTGGTGCCGAAGGACTTCAAGGGCAAGCCGGGCAACTGTCTGATCGCCATGCAGTGGGGTGCCGAGCTGGGCCTGAAGCCTCTTCAGGCTCTGCAGAACATCGCCATCATCAACGGCCGCCCGGCCCTGTGGGGTGACGCAGTAATCGCCCTGGTGCGCAGCTCGCCGCTGTGTGAATACATCACCGAATCGGACGATGGCGGAACGGCGGTGTGCCGTGTGAAGCGCCGCGGCGAGTCTGAGGAAGTCCGCACCTTCAGCATGGAGGACGCCAAGGCAGCCGGCCTTGCCGGCAAGCAGGGGCCGTGGACGCAGTACCCGAAGCGTATGCGCCAGATGCGCGCCCGCGCCTTTGCGTTGCGTGATGTCTTCCCTGACGTGCTGCGCGGCATGCCCATCGCTGAAGAGGTCATGGATATTCCTGCCGGCAGTGAATCGCCGCGCTCAACTTCGAGCATCACCGCCGACAAGGCGCTGCCGCTGTACTCGGAGTCTGATTTCGCGGCAAACCTGCCGAAGTGGTGGGACATCATCGCCAGCGGCAAGAAGTCAGCCGAGGACCTGATCGCCACGCTTCAGACGAAGGCGAGGTTCACCGCCGAGCAGCTGAAGGAAATCCGCAACCCGCCCACCGACGTTGACGAAACCACCGAGCAGGACGAGGAGAGCTGAGCATGAGGACCGTTGAGCTGATCCAAGGCACACCGGAGTGGCACGAACACCGCGCGCAGCATTTCAACGCCAGCGACGCGCCGTCCATGCTCGGCGTCTCTACCAACCACACTCGCACTGACCTCCTGAAGGAATTGGCGGCAGGCGTGCCGCGCGAGTTCAGCGATTTTGTGAAGGATCGTGTGATCGACCCGGGGCATGAGTACGAAGCCCAGGCGCGCGTCATCGCGGAGCAGATCGTCGGCGAAGACCTGTACCCGGTCACAGGCGTGAGCGGCAAGTACTCCGCCAGCTTCGACGGGCTCACCCTGCTGGAAGACACCGCTTTCGAGCATAAGCGCCTGAACGAGACGCTGCGCGAGGCCATGTTCGACGGCTGCACCGGGACGGATCTTCCGCTCATGTACCAGGTGCAGATGGAACACCAGTGCATGGTGGCCGAAGGCTGCGAGCGTGTGCTGTTCATGGCTTCCGAGTGGAAGCGCGTGGGCGACAGCTGGGAGCTGGTGGAAGAGCGCCACTGCTGGTACACCCCGAATCTGGAGCTGCGCTCGCGCATCGTGACGGGCTGGGCCCAGCTGGAAGCCGACGTGGCCGCGTTCGTTCCTGCACCTGCCGCCGCTGCCCCGGCCACTGGCCGCGCCCCCGACCAGATGCCCGCGCTCCGAATCGAAGTGACCGGCATGGTGACCGCTTCCAATCTGGTCGAGTGGAAGGAGCAGGCCATCGCGGTGTTCCAGGGCATCAGCCAGGAACTGGTCACGGATCAGGACTTTGCCGACGCCGAGAAGACGGTGAAGTGGTGCGGCGAGATCGAGGACCAGCTGAAGGGCGCGAAGCAGCACGCCCTGAGCCAGACCGAGAGCATCGACCTGCTGTTCCGGACCATTGACGAGATCAGCGCGCAAGCCCGGGAAACCCGGCTGGCGTTGGACAAACTGGTGGCGAAGCGGAAGGACGAGCGTCGCACGGAGATCGGCAACGCCGCCCGCCGCGCGGTGATCGATCACGTCCAGGCGATCAACCAGACCCTGGGTGCGCACGCCCTGCCGATGCCTGCAACGCTGGTGGCCGATATCGCCGCCGCCATCAAGGGCAAGCGCTCTTTCGCCAGCATGCAGGACGCCGTAGATACGGTGGCCACCAACGCGAAGATCACTGCCAGTCAGGCGGCCGATCGGATCCGCGCCAACATCCGCGTGCTGGAAATGGAGGAAGGCACCTACGGCGCGCTCTTCCCGGACCGCGTGCAGCTGTGCGCCAGCAAGGCACCGGAGGATCTGCGGAACCTGATCGCAGCCCGCATCGGCGAGCACAAGAAGGCCGAGGAAGAGCGCCTGCAGCTCGAGCGTGACCGCATCCGCCAGGAAGAGGCGGACAAGGCCCGCAAGCAGCTAGAGGCCGAGCAGGTAGCCGCGCAGCAGCAGCCGGACCCGGTGGCCTTGGCTGAGCCGGTGGACGAGCCTGCGCAGCACCAGCACCAGCGTGCGGTCGTGGGCCTGGTGCGCACGCCTGCAGTTGCACCGGCAGCCGGCCCGCGCGCCGTCGTGAAGGTCAAGCTCGGCGACATCAACGCCCGCATCGCGCCGCTGACCATCAGCGCCGAGGGTTTGGCAAAGCTGGGTTTCAACGCCCTGCCTGAGAAGGGTGCCGCGAAGCTCTACGACGACGCCCAGTTCCTCGACATCTGCAATGCCCTGTCTGCCGCAGCACTCCGTGCGGGCAGCGAATGGCTGCAGACGGCTGCCTGATCCCCACAGGCAGCAGCCCGCGCCGGCCGGGCATCCCCAAAGCCGGCAACCTATTCCACGGAGTCCAGCATGCGTAACCAGCTCGACATCTTCGACCACGACCCGGCACGGCTGGCCGCATTGAGCCGGGAGGCAGCACAGCTCGCGCTGGCAGCCGGCGACCAGGGCTACTTCACGGCCAGGGAGCGCTACGAGTTCCACACCGCAGAAGCCGAGCGCCTGGAGCGGCTGGCCGGTATGGGAATGACTGCATGAAGAGCTTCGCCGGAAAAGCCAGTCTGCGCCTCGCAGCACCGGCCCATATCACCGCCCGAGACCTGCTTCGCCGCCACTTGCATGAGGCGCGACTCGATCTGAAATGGCTGGCCGACGCCTGGGGATGCAAGCCGTTCAGCGTGTGGCGCTGCTTCCAGAGGGTCAAAGCGCCAATGCAACCCAGGCAAATCGAAGCTGCCATCACCGCCCTGGAGCTTGACGACTTCGACGCCAACGAAATACGCCTCACCGCCGCCCGCGAGGCCGGCTGGAAGATCGACCCGCAGTTTCTCCTGAGCAACACCCCATCCACCCGCAAGGAGTCGCAATGAACGCAGTAACCATCCATACCGGCGGTGCCTCGATCACCATTGATGGGTCGAGCATCAGCGTGCAGCAGGTTGAGAGGCCGCTGCCGAACCGTGAGCTGGGCATCGATCAGTTGTCCCGCACCGTCGGCCAGGTCGCCGTGACGCACACGAAGCTGTTTGCCGACGGAACTACCGCCAACAACAGCGGCAGGAACTTCTCTCGCACCGAGCATGTGGCCATCATCGACCACGCCACCGGCCTGATGTGGGCTGTGGAGTCCATCGGCGACGAGGACGGCGACCCGATGAATCACGCCGCGTGCGTCAAGGCTGCCGGCGAGCTGCGACTTCTGGGGCACGACGACTGGCGTCTGCCGACCCGCTCCGAGCTGGCCGCCCTGGTGGACGACACCCGCACTGATCCGGCCATCGATACCAGCCTGTTCCCGCGCGTGAAGCCGCATTGGCACTGGACCAGCACGGACTACGCGGGCGGTGCCTCGTACGCGTGGGGCGTCCACTTCGACCACGGCCACTTCGGCTCCTACCACCGCGCCTACGACGGGTTTGTGTTGGCCGTGCGCCGCGCCAGTCAGTAATTGGCCTTTTTGAGAAGAGCTGAGCGATGACTTCCAGATTCCAGCCCCCGCCGATCATCAAAGCGTCCGAGAGGTTGCTTGTGGACATTGAGAAGGCCGTGCGCGCGTTCCCGCGCTATCACCGCTACGCAGTTGGTTCAGACCTCCGCTCCAAGGCGATGGAGGTTCTGACCGGTGCCGGGCGCGCATGGCGGGACCGCGCGTCCCAGGCGCGACTGGTCGGCGAGCTGGTCTGGAAGGTCGACGAGCTGAAGCAGTACCTGCAGGTTGCCCAGCTGTTGCGTGCATATAGCAGCTTCGGGCAGTTCTGGGAGGTACTGTGATGGTTGCTCGTACCCACGGCATGACCAGGGAGGCGGACGGCCGGCGCGGCCACACGTACACGGTGTGGGCCACTATGCGTCACCGCTGCAGCAACCCCAAGGCTCGGCACTACCCCCGGTATGGCGGTCGCGGCATCTCCGTGTGTGAACGGTGGTCCGTGTTCGAGAACTTCTTGGCGGACATGGGCGAGCGCCCGGCTGACAAGCAGCTCGACCGAATCGACAACAATGCCGGGTACAGCCCCGAAAACTGCCGCTGGGTGAGCGCGAAGGAGAACGGTCGGAACAGGTCGAACAACCGTCTCCTGACCCTCAACGGTGAAACCCTCCCTCTCGCCGCATGGGTGGAAAGGACCGGATTTAGCCTCGCAACTTTGCAAGGCCGCGTGCGAATGGGCTGGCCCGATGAGCGCGTTCTGACTGAGCCGGCGCGCGCCCGAGGCGAGAAAAGGCACCTCACTGTCAACGGCGTCACTAAGCCATTGAGCGCCTGGTGCGCGGAGCTTGGCCTGAGCGCCACCACGGTTCGCCACCGGCTCCAGAAGCAGGGGATGACCGCCGCCGAAGCCTTGGGACTCAGCTGATGCGTCGCATCCACACCCGATTCCCCTGGCTGCACTCCGCAGCCCGACCCCGCCGATTCAGCCTCAAGGCCGAGCGGCGCACCCTCACGATCAAGTGGCACCAGCACAAGGAGCAGGCATGAACACCATGATTACTGACGCGGCGCTCCCGGCTGTTGCCCGGGAGACTCTGCCGTGACCTGCAAAGGCCCCAACTGCAATGCCAGTAAGGACAACGGTCACCGCCATAGCAGTGAGTGCCTGTTTGAACACGCGAGACAGGTCGCCAGCGGGATCGAGAGCGTAACTATCGGCGCGACGATCCCTGACCACTACACGGCTATCACTTGGCGTGGTCACACCTTCGACCTTGAATCGCTCCTGTCCAATTCCGAATCAAAGAAGGACGCAAAGTCATGAGCTGCCCGCACGGAAATCCCGAAGAAGCATGCGACGAGTGCGCTGCGCTTGAAGCGAAATGGGATGCTGGCTTTGCCGCAGGCCGAAAGCAGGCTGAGGCTGATTTCGCCGCCCGCCAGCCGGTGGGTGAGGTGGTGGCTTGGGGCGTTCGGATCGGAGATTCGGACACGTGGGGATACGTCGAAGTCGAGAGTGACGCCGATTTCATTGGCAAGCAGTCCGGACTCCCGTATGAGAAGAAACCCCTCTACGCCGCCCCGCCCCGGCAGACCTCGCAGGCCCACTTGGAAGGCCTGGACCGCTTGCTTGGTGAAACCATCGATCAGCGCGACCGCTACCACGAAGCCGCTGACGAACTTGCCGAGAGCATCGAGCGCATCACTGGCGTGGAAATCGGCGAACACAGCAGCGCGAACTTCCCATGGCAGAACGCCATTGAAGCGGCCGAGGAGTACCAGCCTGCGCAGGTCGAATGGCAGCCAATCGAGACTGCGCCGAAGGCAAAGCACCCGATGATCGTGGTGATCGCTGTATGGGACAGCTATGTCAGCGACGTGTACGGGGTCTTCTGGGACGGCAAGCAATGGGCTCGCTGGCCCCACAAGGCGCAACCGACCCATTGGATGCCGCTGCCAGCCGCTCCGGCGATCGACAGCCAGGGGAACGGCAATGGCTGACCAACTGCTGCTCACCGCAACGAAGTGGGCCATCTTCGCCGTGCTGGTCGTGATCGGATTCGTGCAGGTCTGGGTGGCTGTCCAGATCGGACGCGCTCTGCGGGCTGGGTGGCGGTGGTGCAGGAAGGCGGGGCGGCATGGGTGATTACTCCGCAGAAATCCTATGGTTCCTCGGAGCCGCAGAGCGCCTGAGCCGTGGTCCGCAATCAACCACAGCCGTCGCGCGGCAACTGTCAGTGCGTACACCGGATGCCTCGAAAGAGCTGAAGCGCATGGAGAAGGCGGGACTGATCAAGCGCCATTTGCCGTGGTGCAACCAGGGCTTGAATTTCTGGAAGCGTGCGGGAGGGTCATACGATGAATGATGCTACTGACCACCGCGTCGTTGGCCGCGAGCTGGCCGCGCTGTCGGGCGTGGATCTCGCACGCGCTACGCCGGCAACCGTTCGTATCTGGGATGCGCGGGGACTCGCCCTGCAGGCGCTCGCCCGCGGCGACATGGCCGAGGCCGTAAAGGTCATGGCGCATGCTGGAGGTTCCGCATGATCCGCCAGCATCGATATGACCCTACGACCCTCTCCGGAGCGATCAAGCTGCGCGCATGGGACATAGGCGTTCCACTGACTAAGCTGGCTCCGATAGTGGGAATGAGGCCGGATTCACTGAGGCAGCGCCTGTCGAAGACCCGCGGGAAGCGATCTCTGCAGCCGTGGCAGGTGACTGCCATTGCGAAGGCTTTGGGACTGGACGAGAAGGACCTGCACACCCTTGCCGCTCGCCATGAGGGTTGGAAGCTATGAACCCTCAACTCTTCCCCCGCCAGCCGCGCCGCATGCGCCAGCCGCCGAAGGAGGTGTTGCGCGAGCAACTTGTAACTGCCGCTGATGAGTTGATCCGCCTGCGGGCGGAGAACCAGCGCCTGCGGGATGCAGCCCATTCCACCGCCGAGCAGCTGCGCGCTGCCTTGGCTATCGCCGAAGGAGGACAACATGGCCCGATTCAGCCAGAAGACCGCCAGTGACGTGTGCCTCTCCCGAGAGGAAATGCGGAGCCTGTGCGGCACGCCCTACAGGGAGAAGCAGCTGGAATTCCTGATCCTCAACGGGATCGCGCACTACAAGGGGCTGGATGGCCGGCCCCGGGTGCTGTGGGCTACGCTGGAAGGCGCGCCGGAGGCCTCCGTGGCGCAGGCCCGCGCGGTCGCGGAGTGGAAGCCGAACAAGGTGGCATGAGGATGGGCAGGAAACCGAAGAAGGCCGGGGCGATCCCCCGGCTTCGTGAGCGCCGGCAGAAATCTGGCATCACCTACTACTATTACGACGCTGGCTTGGATGACGACGGCAAACGCAAGGAACTGCCGCTGGGCAGCGACTATGGGCTGGCGCTGAGGGAATGGGCCAAGCATGAGGGCGGTCGGAAGACGCCGGCCGTAGCCGTGCTGACGTTCCGCACCGTCTGCGACTCGTACCGCCGAGAGGTGATTGTGACGAAGGCAGCACGCACGCAGCAGGACAACCGGAAGGAGCTGGACAAGCTGCTGGGCTTCTTCGATGACCCGCCGTGCCCGCTGGAGGCCATCACGCCTGTGCGGGTGCGCCAGTACCTGACATGGCGGACGAAGGGCGGCACCGGCATGGTGCGCGCGAACCGGGAGAAGGCGCTGCTGTCGCACATCTGGAACTTCGCCCGCGACAAGGGCTACACCGCGCTGCCGAACCCCTGCGCCGGCATCAAGGGCTTCAAGGAAACCGGGCGGGATGCCTACATCGAGGACGACCAGTACCAGGCTATCCGCGCCGCGGCGGACACCGTTGTGCAGGACGCGATGGATCTGGCCTACCTGACGGGCCAGCGGCCGGCCGACGTGCTGCGGCTGACGGAAATGGACGTTCGCGACGGGTCGGTGAACATCAGGCAGGCGAAGACCAGGGCGAAGCTGCGCATCGTGGTCGAGGGTGAGCTGGCGGTGCTGCTGGAGCGCCTGCGCAGTCGCAAGGCGGGCCAGAGTGTGCGCAGCACCTACCTGATCGTCAGTGAACGGGGAGAACCCGTCAGCGTGGCCATGATGTCCAGGCGCTGGGCCAAGGCGTGCGCGGCGGCCGGCGTGGAAGGCCTGCAGTTCCGTGACCTGCGCGCGAAGGCGGCGACGGACAAGGCCGAATCGGCCGGCGATATCCGCGAGGCGCAGCGGCAGCTGGGGCACACGACCGTCACGATGACCGAGCATTACACCCGGCAGAGGCGCGGCCAGAAGGCGACTCCGACTCGCTGAATCCGCTCCGCAACGGATTTTTGAGTCCCGCCACGCAATGGTTTGGAAGGTGCAGAAGGTTTCCGATAGCGGAGCGGAAATCGCGGTGAAAGCCTTTCACCACAAGGAAACAGGCGCGGACTCAAAATCCGCCGCCCTTAAAAGCGTGTGGGTTCGAGTCCCACCTTCGGCACCACTGGCACCTAAGTAGTTGAAACCCTTGTCAGAGAAGGGTCTCAGAGGCAGACTTCCAGAACTGCTTCCAGAATAACTACCAGAACGTGACCTCCCCGCAGTACCTCACTCGACGCAAGAACGGCGTCTATTACGTCCAAGTCCCTGTACCTCTACGCCTTCGAGCAGCAGTGGGGCAGCGACTGCTTGAACGCTCCCTCAGAACGCGCGACGAAACGGCGGCCCACAGGCTCAAGCATGCCGTCATTGCTGACTTCCAGCGCCTGATCACGAGCGCTGAGAACGCCCCCCTCCCCCCTCCGGCTCCTCAGCGCTCTTGGCGCTTGCTCGCGAAGTGGAGGCCGGTCGCGAGTCGGAAGACGGGTTTGACGCTTTCGCAGAGAGGTATGTAGCCGGGCACTCGCTAGACAGCGACGGCGATCCGATCCTGGCTCCCACAGATCTTGCGAATGTGCGGAAGGCTTACTCCATCGCGAACGGCTCCTCCGCACTTCTACTTGAAAGCTTGGCCGAAGGCTGGCTGTTGCTTCTGAAGAGCAAGCGAATCAAGACCCAGACCGTTGAAGAGCGGCGGTCACACCTGCGGCGACTCATTGCATTTGTAGGCACCGATGCACGACCGGATGCACTTACGGATGAGTGCGCGATCCGGTTCGTCGAGCAGGTACTGAATCCGGCTGATCTTGTGCTCGAGCGGAAACGCTTCATCCTAGCTACATGCAACAACTTCAGTCGCTGGCTAAAGGTCGGGTTCTACCCCGATATCACGGACGGTTCTAAAAGAGCTGCAACCTTCTGATCCTGCTTGGCGACCCTTCTGCGCATCCTAGGGTTGTGGCGTCGCTCGATGTAGTCAAACACATCCGCTCGTGCCGC
>NZ_RHPP01000280.1 GCF_003935715.1 Stenotrophomonas sp. 278
GGCCAAGGCGGCTGCACCGACGCCGGCCGTGGCAGCGGCCGCAACGGCAGCGCCGGCAAAGCGCAAGCTCAGCTTCAAGGACCAGCGCGAACTGGAACAGCTGCCGGCGAAGATCGAGCAGCTGGAGAAGGACGTGGAAGGACTCACCGCCGCCATGAACGATCCCGCGTTCTATCAGCGCAGCGCGCCGGACATGGCTGCGCACACGCAGAAGCTGACCGCCGTGCAGAACGAACTGGACGCCGCGTACGCGCGCTGGGAGGAACTGGATACCTGACGTATCCAGTTCCCGGGACGGGTTATTTCAACCCGTGCAGATCCCGCAGCTGGCTCGGCCGCGATCCGAAATACGCGGCCAGGTCGGCAATGTCCTGATCACTCAGGTCGGCTGCCTGCGGGGTCATCAGCGCGTGCTGGCGATCACCGGCGCGATAGGCCTGCAGCGCATGCGCCAGGTAATCCCCATATTGCCCACCCAGCTTTGCATAAGTCGGGTCGATCGGGTTGTTGCCGTCAGCCCCGTGGCAGTCGATGCAGCTCTGGTTGGTCGCCTTGCCCTTGACCTGGGCACGCGCCTCACCGGCGGCAATACGGCCGGCGGGCAGGCCGGCGGAAGAACTGGAGCCGTGTTCGCCACTGGCATGGCCAGGGTCGGCGGCGGAATCTGTACTGTTCTCAACCTGCGACTGCGAACAGGCAGCCAGCAGCAGGGCAACGGACAGAGCGATGGCGTGACGCTTGAAGGGCGCGGCTTTCGTCATGAGCGTGCTTACTTGGCGGTGGACAGGTAAACAGCGAGATCGGCGATCTCCTGTTCGCTGAAACTCATCGACTGCGCCTGCATCGTCGGATGCCGGCGCTTGCCCTGGCGGTACTCGGTCAGCGCCTGGGTCAGGTACTGCGCCGACTGCCCGCCGATCTTGGGCACCCGGTAGCTGGGGTAGGCGTTCTTGTAGCCGGTGATGCCATGGCAGCCCTGGCAGGTGTAGGCCAGGGTCCGCCCATTGTCGAAGTTCCCGGCGGGAGCGGCAGGAGCGGCCGGTGCGGCGGCCGGAGCCGGGGCAGCGGGTACGGCGGGGACAGCAGAAGCAGGTGCGGCCTGGGCGGCAACCCCGAGGGGCAGGAGGACGGCCAGAGCAAGACAAGCGGCGAGCGGCTGCGGGCGCATGATGTCTCCGGTAAACGGGTTCTGGTCGTTCCGGCGTGGGGTACGGAACTGCCCGGAGTATAGCCTGCGATTTCATCTAGCTGAAATCGGAACGCCTTCAAGCCTGTCTGCGGTCACCATGACCTTTGGGATATGGTGTTGTCGTGACGTGGTGCATTACTTTGCTACCACACCTGCCCACGCATCTCCTCAGGGACACGACGATGTCGCGATTCTTTTTCCTGCCCGGCCGCACCGGAACCTGCGCCGCCGCGCTGCTGATCACCACTTCTTTGCTGCTGAGCGGCTGCGGAGCCGGCACCCCCGGCAATGCCGAAGCGTCGGAGGGCAAGGACCCCAAGGCGGAGAAAGCCCCCGAAGCGGTGCCGGTCGAGGCGGTCGCCGCCAGCCGCCGTGCGGTCGCGGCCAGCTACACCGGAAC
>NZ_RHPP01000281.1 GCF_003935715.1 Stenotrophomonas sp. 278
GTCATGCGCAGCGCCGCGCGCGGATTACCCGCCGCCGACCTGACCCTGGCCAATACGTACGCCGCCTTTGTCGACAAGCCCAATGCCAGCGCACTGAACTGGCCGCGCAACGAACGCAGCCGGCGCATTGCCACCGATGGCCTGGCCAAGCTGGCCAAGGCCGACCCGGATGCCACCGAGCAGCAGCTGCCGCAGTACGCCAACGCGCTGCAGCTGAGCCCGGCCCAGCAGGCCCAGGTGCGCTATCAGATCGCGCTGTGGACAGTAGCCTCATACGGGCCCGACTCTGCGCGCCGGCTCAATGCCGTGCCGGACTCGGCCTATGACGAACGCCTGCACGAATGGCGCGCCCGCGAGGCGCTGTCGCGCGGCGACTGGCCGGCGGCGCTGACCGCCATCCGCAAGATGGGGCCGACCCAGCGCAACGACTCGCGCTGGCGTTACTTCGAGGCACGCATGCTGGACAAGACCGGCAAGCGTGCCGAAGCCCAGCCGCTGTTCCGCGAAGCTGCCCGCTCGGCCACCTTCCATGGCTTCCTGGCCGCCGACCAGCTGGGCCTGGGCAGTTACACCCTGTGTCCGTGGGAGCCCGACGACAGCGCACAGGCGCAGGCGGCCGTCGCCCGTGATCCGGCCATCGTGCGCGCGATGGAGCTGTTCAAGATCGAGCGCAACGGCTGGGCCGTGGCCGAATGGAACGATGCGCTGAGCCGCTTCGACACCACCCAGCGCCGCATCGCCGTGGAAGTCGCGCGCGACAATGGCTGGTTCGACCGTGCCGTGTTCTCGCTCGGCAAGACTCCGGAGGAGCAACGCCTGTACAGCCTGCGCTTCCCGCTGCATCACGACGCGGCCATCCGCCGCGAATCAGCGCGCCATGCCATCGATCCGGCGTGGGTCGCCGCTGAGATCCGCGCCGAAAGCATCTTCAACCCCAAGGCACGCTCGCCCGCCAATGCGATGGGCCTGATGCAGGTGCTGCCGGCCACCGGGGCCAGCGTCGCCAAGTCGATTGGCCTGGTGAACTACGGCGGCGCGTCCAGCCTGTACGACCCGGACACCAACATCGCGCTGGGGACGGCATATCTGCGCCAGCTGATGAACAAGTATGACGGCCTGCCCTACGTGACCATTGCCGCCTACAACGCCGGCCCCACGCCCACGGCACGCTGGCAGTCGCAGCGTCCTGGCTTCGACCCGGACATCTGGATCGAGACCATCAGCTACAAGGAAACCCGCGAATACGTCGCACGCATCCTGGCCTTCAGTGTGATCTACGACTGGCGCCTGAACGGCAACGCCCTGCCCGTCACCGACCGCATGAACGGCCGCCTGCAGGCCAAGCGCAAGCAGCTGACCTGCCCGACCAACGCGGAGAAATCCGCCGATTGAGGGAAACTGGTAGCGCCGGCCGTTGGCCGGCCCAGGCGGGGGGGGCCGGCCGCCCCCCGCGGGCGGCGTTGTTTGGGCCCCTCCTACAAATCTAATACGCCGCTGGGGGTGCCGCCCCGT
>NZ_RHPP01000282.1 GCF_003935715.1 Stenotrophomonas sp. 278
TCTCCGGCGGATCATCCTTGCCGGTGACCACGGCGGTGATCACGCCCTTGACGTCGTTGGTCAGGAAGTCCTGGATGGTGGTGCCGAACATGGCCATGCTGGTCGCCATCTCTCGACTTACTCATCACCCCAAGTTGCGACTCAACTGCTGCATCATCCTAACGCTCCAGCCGAGCGCTAGCATGACTCTCAACATGCCCTCTTCCTGTTCAAGAGGGATGCGTATTGCCGTGACATCGGCTCCCTCTGTTCTCGCGGCAGTCTAGGTCACGGGCGTGACATAGGGAGCCGCCAAGCGCGACTAAACTGTCGCTACTTGGCGTCCGTTCTAGCGAGGCAGCCTCATACAGCCCGCCCTCCAACTACAAAGTACGGCCCGCATTTCGCAGCACTCAAGCGACGGATCGGCCGATAACATAGAAGTACTTGCCCTTCAGAACTTCCTGAATTCCGACATGCTGCATGCAGAGTAGGCTACGGTGCACTGGGATCCACTCCCCTCACCACAAATCCGCAATGCTTCACTTCTTGCTCTATCTTCGCTCACTGCACTGAAAATGTTTGATTTACCGCCCGGCCCGCCTTGACTCTTGGGCTTGGGGTCAGCAATAGCGATGCATTGATTGTAGTAGCTAGCAACGACCTTGCACTTTAGTCCGCCAGCCTTCTGACATTGATCAACCGCGACTTTGCCGGCCTCCCGCTTCGAACGGCGAGACTCAGCTACACCCGTAGCGGTTGCCACGCCCCTCTCATGCGCGCTGAAATCTTCGGCGATCGCACCCCAGCGAGTAAGCCACTCACCTGAGGCTCCCTGCGAGCCGCTTCCGCCGCCGTAGCCTGGGATTGGAGCACAACCACCCGCATTCTGGTCTCCAACAGGATACTGCCCGGGTGGGCACCTGCCCTCAGCATATGCACCAAATGAAAGCGCAATCATTAGCAGCGCTGCAATGCGTCTCATATCAGCTCCTCAACGCAATTTCTTGCATCAATCTGGTCAAGCAATGGGGGCATTTCCGTATTTCCCTGTAGTGTTATTCAAGGCTATTTGATTCCCTTGAGTGCCCATTACAGTCCTTCCTTCATTCATCTGCGCTCCACTACCGTGGTTTGCATCGTCAGCATTCTTCGTTCTCTCCGGCACAGCACCCGGCGGCTGACCCTGCGGACCCGCCGCAGCCGAGCCACCTATCTGCGAATATGCCATGAAGCCACCCAACGTGCCCTGGAAGAACATCGCGGCCATTGGGGGAGCAGTCAGAATCAGCGTGGTTAGGATCAACCCCATGCCGCCCTGCTGCATCGCCTGGCTGGTGAAGCCGGCAGCGCCGGAATCCTGCAGAATCCATTTGTCAGCGGCCGCCGTCAGCCAGAAGGTGCTCGCCACGCGGATCACCATGTCCAGCGCGATGCCTACCATTGCGGCCAGTACCGCCATCGAGAACATCGTGCCGATCCCGTAGAACAGCCAGCGCTTGAACAGATCCTTGGTCTGGT
>NZ_RHPP01000283.1 GCF_003935715.1 Stenotrophomonas sp. 278
TCGTTGACCTGGTCCGGCGGCAGGCCCAGCACGCGGGCCACGTCGCGCACCGCGCTGCGCCCACGGTAGCTGATCGCCACGGCGGTCAGCGCGGCGCGTTCGCGGCCGTAGCGGTTGAACACGTACTGCAGCACTTCCTCGCGCCGTTCGTGTTCGAAGTCGATGTCGATGTCCGGTGGTTCATCGCGCTCGGCGGAAATGAAACGCTCGAACAGCAGTTCCATGTGGCTGGGGTCGATTTCGGTCACGCCCAGCACGAAGCACACCACCGAGTTGGCGGCCGAGCCGCGGCCCTGGCAGAGGATCTGCTGGCTGCGGGCGTAGCGCACGATGTCATGCACGGTCAAAAAGTACGATTCGTACTGCTTGCCGTTGATCAGTTTCAGTTCGTGCTCGATCAGGTCGCGCTGTTTCGTCGAGGTGCCACCCGGCCAGCGCCAGCGGATGCCTTCTTCGACCAGTACGCGCAGCCAGCTGGCCGGGTCATGGCCCGCCGGCACCAGTTCATGCGGGTAGGTGTATTGCAGCTGTTTGAGATCAAACGTGCAGCGCGCGGCAATGCGCAGGGTTTCTTCCAGCAGTTCGAGCGGATACAGCGCGGCCAGCGCCTGGCGCGTGCGCAGGTGGCGTTCGCCATTGGGAAACAGGTGCCAGCCGGCATCGGCCACGGTGCAGTGCTGGCGAATCGCGGTCAGGGTGTCCTGCAGCGCGCGGCGGCGGCGCACATGCATGTGCACATCGCCGCTGGCCACCAGCGGGATGTCGTGGGCGTAGCCGAATTCCAGCAGCGCCTCGAGCCGTTCCACGTCGTCGGCCTCGCGGTGCAGCTCCACCGCCAGCCACACCCGCTGCGGAAAACGCGCCTGCAGCCAACGTGCATCTTCGGTACTGGGCGTGCGTGCCGGCCACAGGCACAGCAGGCCTTCCGGCAGCGCGTCGAAGTCTTCGCGCAGGCACTGGTACTGGCCCTTGGGCGCGCGCCGACGGCAGGTGGTGATCAGCTGGCACAGCGCGGCATAGGCGGACAGGTCGGTGCACAGCAACACTACTTTGGGGCCGTTTTCGATCTGGAATTCAGCACCGGTGATCAACGCCAGTCCGTGCTTCTTCGCCGCCTGCCAGGCGCGGACGATGCCGGCCAGCGAGCACTCATCGGTGATCGCCAGCGCGCGGTAGCCCTGTTCCCGGGCACGCTCGAACAGTTCGTCGGCAATCGAGGCGCCGCGTTGGAAACTGAAGGCCGAAAGACAATGCAGTTCGGCGTAGTCGGGCAGCCCGGTGCTCATGCGAACCAGCCGTGCAGCATGAACGGGCCGTGGCGGGCCCCGGCGGCGGTGTAGGCCCAGCCACGCTGGCCGGTGCCGGTTTCGACCACGTAGTAGTCGCGACGCACATCGCCTTCGTCCCACCAGCCCGACTCGATCCGTTCCGGTCCGGACAGAATGCGCAGCTGCGGGTCGCGCAGTGGCTGCGGGGTCGGCAGCAGCCAGCCCGGGCGC
>NZ_RHPP01000284.1 GCF_003935715.1 Stenotrophomonas sp. 278
GCCGCACCGCACGCTAGCCGCGCAGGGTTGCGCCGCCGTCCACGTAGAGATCGCTCATGGCGATGTGGCCGGCCTGGTCGGAGAGCAGGAACATCACCGCCTGCGCCACGTCTTCAGGGTTGGCCAGCTTGCCCAGTGGAATACCCGCCTTGAAGGTCTCCGGCGTGCCGGCAATGACACGCTGCGCGCCCTGGTCATCCGCCCACATGCCGGTCTGCATCGGCGTCAGCGTTGATCCCGGTGCCACGATGTTGCAGCGGATGCCATGCGGTGCCAGTTCCAGCCCAAGGCAGCGGGTGAACATGGTGGCGGCGGCCTTGGACGCGGCATAGGCCGCCATGCCGTGGCGCGGCACGCCGGCCGCATTCGAGCTGACCGTGACGATCGCCCCCCGCCGCCGCGGCGTCATCACCCGCGCCAGCGCCCGCCCCAGATGGAACACGCCATCGGTGTTGACCGCGAACACACTGCGCCACTGCGCATCGCTGATGCCGGTCACTTCACCCACCTGCAGCACACCGGCCACGTTGACCCCGAAGCCGATCGGGCCGAGGTCGCTCTCCACTGCGCTTACCCGCGCATCGACTGCCGCGGCATCGCTGACATCCAGCGCGTATGCATGCAGGCGTGGATGAGCCGCCCGCACCGGCGCTTCACGATCGGTCGCCACCACCACCGCGCCGCTGTCCAGCAGCAGCTGCACCAGTGCTGCGCCAATGCCGCCTGCGGCACCGGTCACCAGCGCCACGGTGCCGTCGAATCCGGTCAGTTTCATGCCGTGGAATCCTTGTCTGGATCGAAATCTGAAAGCTGCCGTGACAACCACGGAGCGAGCTGGGCCACCGCATCGCGGCCGGTGAGTTCGCTGTGCAGGAAGGGCAGCGGCATCGACGCCACGCGTGCTGCGTGCGCCTGCCACAGCGACGACTGCAGCTGCGGGCGCCGCACATGGTCACGCGCCGCACGCACATGCGTGAGTGCGCCATCGAAGCGACGATGATGATGCTCACGGATCAGCCGGTTGGTGCCGGTCACCGCGCGCACCACGCCGTCCAGCACGACGTCCGGAAGATGGCCCAGTGTGCTGTCACCGCGACGCAGGAAGTTCACGATGCGCTCGCGGGTATCCAGCTCCGGATGGCCGTCGGGGTCGTAACCGGCAATCGCCAGCAGCGCCCGCAATGCGGCCACCGGGTCCGGTTCGGGTTCTGCCCGCCAGCATTCGCTGGGATAGGCATCCAGCAGCACCAGTGCGCCCACCGCGCGGCCCTGCGCCTGCAGATGCACGGCAATGGCCTGGGCAATGATGCCGCCGACCGACCAGCCCAGGAGATGCACTGGCCCCTCAGGCTGCCGTTCGACGATGCGCGCGGCGTACTGCGCTGCGAGCGCCTCGATGCTGTGCGGCAGTGGCGCGGCCGGATCCAGCGCTGGCGACTGCAGGCCGAAC
>NZ_RHPP01000285.1 GCF_003935715.1 Stenotrophomonas sp. 278
GGGCCGATGCGCTGGATCAGCTGGCGGCCAGCGATGCCTGTGACACCGTGGTCGCCGCCATCGTCGGAGCGGCGGGCCTGTCCTCGACCCTGGCCGCAGCCGCTGCCGGCAAGCGCATTCTGCTGGCCAACAAGGAATCGCTGGTACTGGCCGGCGAACTGCTCATGCAGCGGGCCAATGCGGCAGGTGCCGAGATCATCCCGATCGACAGCGAACACAGCGCGATCTTCCAGTGCCTGCGCTCCCGTGATGCCAGCCTGGACCAGGCCGGCGTCCGGCGCATTCTGCTGACTGCGTCCGGCGGTCCGTTCCGCGGCCGTTCGCGCGCCGAACTGGAGCAGGTCACGCCTGCCCAGGCAGTGGCCCACCCCAAATGGAGCATGGGCCCGAAAATCTCGGTCGACTCGGCCACGCTGATGAACAAAGGGCTGGAAGTCATCGAAGCCCACCATCTGTTCAACGTACCAGGCGAACGGATCGACGTGCTGGTGCATCCGCAGAGTCTGGTGCATTCGCTGGTGGAGTTCATCGACGGCTCCACCCTGGCCCAGCTGGGCCTGCCGGACATGCGCACCACCCTGGCCGTGGGGCTCGGCTGGCCGCAGCGGATTGAATCCGGGGTGGCGGGACTGGACCTGCTGACCCAGGGCCGGCTCGACTTCGAGGCCCCCGACACCGACGCCTTCCCCTGCCTGCGCCTGGCCTGGCAGGCGATGGCAGCGGGCGGCACGGCCCCGGCGATCCTGAACGCTGCCAACGAAGTGGCGGTTTCAGCGTTTCTTCAGGGGCGGACCGCTTTCCTGAACATCCCGGCACTGGTGGCTAACGCACTTTCAACACTCCCGCCCACCTCCGCCGATACACTGGAGAGCCTGCTGGCGGCCGACCGGCAGGCCCGCCAGATCACCCAGACCGCCATCGATACGCATTGAATGCCTTTCCCACCTCCTGACCGCGACGTCCAACATGGGTGAATTCATCGGTTCTGTCTGGTGGATGATCGTCAGCCTCGGCGTGCTGGTGACCTTCCACGAGTTCGGTCATTACTGGGTCGCCCGGCGCTGCGGGGTGAAAGTGCTGCGCTTCTCGGTCGGCTTCGGCAAGCCGCTGTGGATGCGCCGCAACCGTGCAGGCACTGAATTTGCCATCGCCGCCATTCCGCTGGGTGGATACGTCAAAATGCTGGACGAACGCGAGGTCGAGGTCCATCCGGCCGAACGCGGCCAGGCCTTCAACCACAAGACCGTGTGGCAACGCATCGCCATCGTCGCGGCGGGCCCGCTCGCCAATCTGCTGCTCTGCGTGGCCTTGCTGTGGGCCATGTTCGTGCTGGGCAAGCAGGATTACTCGGCAACGATTGGCCGCGCCACCGGCATGGCCCAGGCCGCCGGCCTGCAGACCGGCGACCGGGTGCTGGGCGTGGAC
>NZ_RHPP01000286.1 GCF_003935715.1 Stenotrophomonas sp. 278
GCCGGGTGGGATCTGCCGTTGCCGGGGCAGGAGGGGCCTGCAGCCAGGCCAGCGCTTCCTCGCGCGGCGGCAGCTTGAATTCGAGGCGCTGGCAGCGGCTGCGCACGGTGGCGGGCAGGCGCGCGGGGTCGCTGCTGATCAGCCACAGGTAGCGCCCGGGCTGGGGCTCTTCCAGGGTCTTGAGCAGGGCGTTGCAGGCGGCGCGGTTGATGGCATCGGCCGGGTCGACGATGACCACCTGGGCGACGCCGTACTGGGGGGTCAGCGCCAGCTTCTGCGAGATCTCACGGACCTGCTCGATCACGATCTCGGTGCGCAGCTTGTCGCCGGTCTTGTTCGGAATGAACGACACCTGCTGCAGGTCCGGGTGGGTGCCGGCAGCAATCAGCTGGGCGGCGCGCTGGGCGGCGGCGGGCTCGCCGCGCTCCAGCACGTGTTTGGCCAGCGCCAGGGCGACCTCGGCCTTGCCGAGCCCGGCCGGGCCACAGATCAGCAGGCCATGGCCGAGGCGGCCAGCGTCGAGCGCGGCGACGGTCTGGTCATAGGCGCGCTGCTGCCAGGGCGAGAACTCAGCCATTGCCGCCTCCCTTGCCCAGATAGGCATCGATGGCAGCCACGACCTGGCCGGCGACGCCGGCCTGGTCCTGGCTGGCGTCGATCACGCGGAAGCGATCGGGTTCGGCGGCGGCGCGCTGGCGGAACACGTTGCGCACGCGCTGGAAGAAGTCGTCCTGCTCACGCTCGATGCGGTCCGGGCCTTCGTCACGGCCGCTGGCACGGGCGCGGCCCACGGCCACATCCACGTCCAGCAGCAGGGTCAGGCCGGGCTGCAGGCCGACGGTGCGGCGCTCCAGCTCGGCGATGAAGGTCGGATCGAGGCCGCGCCCCCCACCCTGGTAGGCGTAGCTGGAATCGGTGAAGCGGTCGCTGAGCACGTAGGTGCCTTGGGCCAGTGCGGGCAGCACGACCTGGCGCACGTGCTGGGCGCGGCCGGCGAACACCAGCAGCAGCTCGGCCTCGGCGCTCAGCGGCTCGGCGGCGATCTCGGGGTCGGGAGTGAGCACCAGCGCGCGGAGGCGCTCGGCCAGCGGGGTGCCGCCGGGCTCGCGGGTGAGCAGCACGGTGTGGCCATGCGCTTCCAGTGCCTGGCGGATGGCGTTGAGCGCGGTGGTCTTGCCCGCGCCCTCCCCGCCTTCCAGGCTGATGAAGTGTGGATGGCGATGCAGGTCAGGGATCATTGCGGTTGTGCCTGCTGCTGCGCACGCTGCTGACGCAGCTGCTGCAGGTAACGGGCGACGGCGGCGTTGTGGTCGGTGTAGGTGGCCGAGAACACGTGCGCGCCACTGCCGTCGCCCACGGCGACGAAGTACAGCGCATCGCCGGGGGCGGGCTGCGCGGCGGCGTGCAGCGC
>NZ_RHPP01000287.1 GCF_003935715.1 Stenotrophomonas sp. 278
CGCAGCCCGTGCGCCTGGCGCGTCAGCCGCGGCCGCGCCCACCGCAGCCCAAGCTCCCTTGCAACGGCCGGCAACGATCCGTAGGGCAGCTCCCATGCCGCTCCGAGCAAAGCAGCTGATCCCCAGCGCAAGGTGAGTCCTGTCCGCTCCCTGTCCTGAGCCACCCAGCCCATAGACCGACCGACGCGCTGCTGCGGCATTACCTCGTTCCACGGCGTGCGCGAGCTGCCGGCAGCGGTTACGGCCACCGACCAGGGCATAGCCGTCGCCGCGCCGAAGTGCACCTCATGCTGCACCCAGTTGAGGACAGCACCATTTCGCGCGCTAGATGCTTGGTGCCATCGGGCCGTGCTCAGTCGCGCCAAACGCTGCGTTCCCTGCCAAGCAAATCGCACGCTGAGGCGCAGCGCCTCAGCGGACGGCCCCGGCGGATCCACCTGTGACCAGTCCACGCCCAGGTTCAAGCCAACCTGGAGACCGCCCCCGAGCGAGAGCGGTCCCAGATTCAGCGGAACCCGATTGCCAGCAGCCGCCACCGGCTATTCCTCCACGGCCGGGCGCACCCAGTCCTGAATGGCCGCGTTCTGCTGACCGCTGTCGTCGTAGCCGACCACGGTGAGGATCAGGTTGGGATCCAGGCGGTTGACCCGCCACGTGCCGTCTGGCTTGGAGAGCAGGCTGGCGATGCAGTTGGTCGTTCCTCGGTCGAACACCAGGATGCGCCCCTGCGCCGGCTGATTCAGGATGCGGAAACGGCCATCGACGTCATTCTGGTCCTCGCCCGACGGAGCTTGACCAGCCAAGAAGCCCCTGCCGGCGTAGGCCTGGGCTGTCGACACCAACGCGCCGAACCGGGCACCCACGTTCGATGGCACCCACTTTACCGGTGAAGTCCTGAAGCCGAATCTGATGCCAACGATGCTCATGGATCACCATTCATTGGCAACGTCGATCAGCACCTGGCCGAGATAGGTCTCGACGTAGCTAGTGGTGTCCGTAATGTAACCCTTGGCAAGTAGCTGCGTTCGAGCGGGAAGCCCATCGATGTCGCTGACCACGGTTAATTCCGGGAAAGGCCGACGGTGAATGGGGGCATAAAGCCCAGGCAAATACCCACGCGGTACATATGAGTTCTCAAAGACGACAACTGGCGAATAGAGCAAGCCATTGTTCAGAGGATATGGGTACGGCGGGTACTGATTTGAACTACCAAAAGAGCCGCTCGAGAAATGTCCGTCAGCGGAAACACCACACCTGATCGCGCCAGGATTCGCCGTCGCGTTCCGTCCGATGAAGCAAGACGTGGTGGAATGAGAGTGTCCGTATTTTTGTGTTCGGGCGACGTGGGCTGTCCGATGACAGCCCGGTTTCTCAGTACGGGCTCCGGAT
>NZ_RHPP01000288.1 GCF_003935715.1 Stenotrophomonas sp. 278
CCGCTGTTGCGCCCGCGGCCCCGGGTGCCGCTCCCGCCGCAGCCGCGCATGAAGCAGAAACTTCGATCCGCGTCGCCGTGGAAAAGGTCGACGCCCTGATCAACCTGGTCGGCGAACTGGTCATCACCCAGGCCATGCTCAAGCAGGTCTCGCACGCGCTGGACCCGGTCCATGCCGAGCAGCTGTTCGCCGGCCTGGACCTGCTGGAACGCAACACGCGCGATCTGCAGGAAGCGGTCATTGGCGTGCGCATGCTGCCGGTGGACGCGGTGTTCCGCCGCTTCCCGCGCCTGGTCCGCGACCTCTCCAGCCGCCTCGGCAAGCAGGTCCGTCTGCGCACCGTCGGCGAAGGCACCGAACTGGACAAGGGCCTGATCGAAAAGATCGCCGATCCGCTGGTGCATCTGGTGCGCAATTCAATCGACCACGGCCTGGAAATGCCTGACGTGCGCAAGGGCGCAGGCAAGGACGAAACCGGCACCATCACGCTGGCGGCTTCGCACCAGGGCGGCCACATCGTCATCGAAGTCAGCGACGACGGCCGCGGCCTGAACCGCGAAAAGATCCTGGCCAAGGCCCAGGAACGCGGACTGAGCGTGCCGGAGAATCCGACCGACAGCCAGGTCTGGGACCTGATCTTCCAGCCGGGCTTCTCCACCGCCGACGCCGTCACCGATCTGTCCGGGCGCGGCGTAGGCATGGACGTGGTCCGCCGCAACATCCAGGCACTGGGCGGCGAAGTACAGATTGAAAGCAGCCTGGGCGCGGGCACCCGCACCCTGATCCGCCTACCGCTGACCCTGGCCATCCTCGACGGCATGACCGTTTCGGTTGCCGGCGAAACCCTGATCCTGCCGCTGGCTTACGTGCTGGAAGCGCTGCAGCCGCAGGCCGAAGACGTCCGCACCATGGCCGGCGAAGGTCGCGTGCTGCGTGTCCGCGGCGAATACCTGCCGATCCTGTCGCTGAGCGAGTACTACGGCTACGGCCACCGCGCCAACGACGACTCGCTGGTGGTGGTGGTGGAAGGTGACGGTCAGAAGATCGCGCTGGAAGTGGACGAACTGGTCGGCCAGCAGCAGGTCGTGGTCAAGAACATCGAGAACAACTACCGCCGCATCAGCGGTGTCTCCGGTGCCACCATCCTCGGCGACGGCCGCGTCGCCTTGATCGTCGACATCGGCGGCCTGGTGCGCTCGCTGCGGGTACCGCAGGCGGCGTGATCTCTTCCGTTTGATAGCTGAGAGCAAAAGCAAAAGCCCTGCACTGCGGGGCTTTTTGTTGTCTGCGCGAACAGCCGATGTTCACGTGAATCCGTGTTTGGGCGTGCCGGGGTGGGTTTGCGGGACACGCCGTGAATACGTCCATGTAGGCTCGTCAAA
>NZ_RHPP01000289.1 GCF_003935715.1 Stenotrophomonas sp. 278
GCCGGAACGCCGTCCGCGCCGGCCGCTGCTGCGCCCACCGCCGCGCCTGCATCCCCTGTTTCATCCACCCCGCAAGAAGAGAAAGGCATGCATAAGGAATGCAATGGAGCCCGGTTGTCGCTGACCGTGTTGCCAGCCAAAGACGAAACGTCCCGTACCCGCATGGACTTCGAGAAGGACGGCCAGCGCCGAACCCTCGAGAACCCGCCGGAGATGAGCGATTACAGCGCGGTCGGCCTGGCCTGCGTGAAGGATGAAAAGGGTACCTCTTACTTTGTCGTGCAGTTCGGCGAAGTGGAGCAGGGCTGCGCGTTCTGCGAATGGTTCTACCTGTATGACACCAATGGAACCGCGCTGACCCACAGCAATCCGCCGCTGAAGGACGAAGGCGACGAGAAGTCCCCGAACAACGACGAGTACGCGGCCATGCTGGCCAAGCTCGGCATCACCCATCCCGAGGAGGTGGACTACATCGAAGACTGAGCCACGCGGTAGGTACTGACCGTTGGTCAGTACGCAGCAGGTATCGACCAACGGTCGATACGGTAGGTATCGACCGTTGGTCGATACAAGGAGCAACACCCCTTAAGGAAAGCCTCTTTCTCACAGAATGGATAGCACAGACATGCCAAACGAAATCTATACCGACATGCTCCAGCCCAAGGGCGCGGAGTACCGCAGCAGCCAGATCAAGCCGTGGAGCCATTACCGCGAGCCGATCGACGACACCGATGGCCGCCTGCATGGTGAATCGCGCCGCTGGGGCGACGCCTCGCCCGAAGTCCAGTCGCGGGTCATCGATTCGCTGATCGAATCCTCCCGCGAAGCCGGGCTGACCCCGCGCGAAACCGCGTATGTGCTGGCTATTGCCCGCGTGGAATCCGGTTTCAACCCCGATGCCGCCGCCGGCACCACCTCGGCCTCCGGCCTGGGGCAGTTCATCGACAAGACCGGCAAGCACTATGGGTTGACCAACGCCAACCGCTTCGACGTGGACGCACAGTCGGACGCACTGGTGGCCCACTTCGTCGACAACCGCAATCTGGCACGCAACCGTGGCCAGGGCGAGGACTATATCTACAAGTACCATCACGACGGCCCGACCACCGATTACGGCGGCCTCGGGCTTTCCCGGCGCGAGATCGCGCCGCATCTGGATCAGTACGAGCAGTTCGTGAACCAGCGGCTGGCGCAGACCCAGGGACAGAGCCAGGCGCAGGCACAGCCCGCTCCGCAGCAGGCCGCCCAGATGGGTGCCGCTGTCGCGGCAGCCGGCGCCGCA
>NZ_RHPP01000028.1 GCF_003935715.1 Stenotrophomonas sp. 278
GGCCACCACACCGCCCAGCGGCGACGGCTACGCAAGCAGCGCGGCAGAGGCGCAACAGGCGCAGCAGGCATCCAAGCGCAGCGTCGACGACGTGAAGCAGCAGACCGCGACGCTGTTCACCCGCCGCTTCACGCTGGAAAACAGCCTGAGTTATGCGCGGTATGACCGCAAGCAGGTCACCCTCAATGGCTTCCTGGCGCTGGATGCGATTTTCCTCGGCAATATCGCCATCGAGAATGTCGAGTCCGACACGCTGACTTACAACCTGGCGGCGCGCTGGGGCGTCACGCCGAGCATGACGCTGAATCTGGATGTGCCTTATCTGGCGCGCAAGACCGTATTCCAGAAGGGCGGGGCAGGCGGGTCCGCGGCGGCCATCGCGCAGGAGGAAACCAGCGGCAACGGCTTGGGCGACATCAGTCTGAGCGGCAACTGGCGCCTGAACCAGGAGAAAGGGCGCTGGCCGGAAACCGTGCTCAACGTTGGCGTGACCGCGCCGACCGGTCAGGAGCCCTATGGCGTGGACTGGAAGGTGCTGGAGCGTGACGAAGACGACTTCATCCGTTTCGCGGTGCCGGGTGATCAAGCGACCGGCAACGGTGTATGGCAGGCCAGCCTCGGGCTCTCGGCGGTGAAAACCGCCGACCCGGCCATCCTGTTCGCCAACATTGGTTACATCCATTCGTTCGAAGGAAGTTTTGACGACCTCGACGGCAATCCGGATACGGTGAACCCCGGTGACGTGAAGCTGGGTGGTTCGATCTACTTCGGTGCCGGCGTGGCGTTCGCCTTCAACGAGCGCACCAGTCTGAGCATGTCCTTCAGCGACAAGCTCAGCCGGCGTGCGTCGACGCGTTACAAGGGCGGTCAATGGGTGAAAGTGATCGGCAGTGATGCGAATGCGGCCACGCTCAACCTGGGCATCACCTATGCGCTCAACCGCAACACCACGCTGGTGAGCCAGCTGGGGATCGGGCTGACCCCGGATGCGCCGGACTTTACCTTGGCCTTCAGGATTCCGTATATGTTGTGACGCCGTCCGGGCTCTTCTTCGTTTCGGGGGCATGCGTTACCGGATGCGGGTTGTTCCAGTGCCGTCGTCTGTCGACCGACGCTACCAACACCCGCACGCGGTTCCGGTAGCGTCGGTCGACAGACGACGGCCGTGAAATGGCCAGCGTTCGGTAACGCATGACAATGGATCGAGGCCGCCGCCAATTCTGATCCCCAACCGTGCAATCCAAAGCGGTCAGCGCAATTCTGGCAGGGCGAGCTGGTGTTTGCGGCAGAGGCGGTAGACGGTGACGCGCGAGACCTGCATGGTGCGCGCGCAGGCGGTGATGTTGAAGTCGTTCTGGCGCAGAGCGCGCAGCAGCGCGTCGCGTTCGGCGGCCTGGCGTGCGTCGTGCAGCAGTCGTTGCGGGATCTCGATGCCTTCCGGGGACAGTTCCAGATCCGACACCGTGATCAGTTCCGATTCGCTCACGATGGCCGCGCGCTGCACCCGGTTCAACAACTCGCGCACGTTGCCCGGCCAGCGGAACTGCTGCATTGCCTGCAGTGCCTGGCGACTGAAGCCGCGCGCGCGGGTCACGTGCCGCTGGCGGAAGCTGGCCAGGAAGTGCTCTGCCAGCAAGGTGATGTCGCTGCCCCTGTCGCGCAGCGCCGGCAGCGGAAGTCGCAGCACGTTCAGACGGTAGAACAGATCGCGACGGAACTGTCCGCGTTCCACCGCCTGTTCCAGGTCCACGTGGGTGGCTGCGATGACCCGGACGTCCACCGCCAGCGGCTGATTGCTGCCCACGCGCTCGATCGTTCCCTCCTGCAGCACCCGCAGCAGGTTGGTCTGCGCATCCAGCGGCAGGTCGCCGATCTCGTCCAGGAACACCGTGCCGCCACTGGCCGTCTCAAACAGGCCCAGCCGCCGGTTCGCCGCCCCTGTGAATGCGCCACGTTCGTGGCCGAACAGTTCCGACTGCACCAGCGCTGCCGGAATCGCCCCGCAGTTCACCGCGAGGAACGGTCGCGCGTGCCGCGATGACAGCGCGTGCAGCGCATGCGCCGCCAGTTCCTTGCCAGTGCCGGTCTCGCCGGTGATCAGTACCGGCAGTTCCACCGGCGCGAACTTGCGCAATGCCGCGCGCGTCACCTGCAGCGCCTGGCTGTCGCCGATCAGCGCCTGCGCCCCGGAAGGCGGCTGCAGGTGCTGCTCGTCGCCGAGTTCCTGCAGGCGATGCACCAGCCGGGAAACGTCCAGGGGAGCGCTGAAGGTTTCCGTGCAGCAGGCGAGCAGCGGCTGCCATTGCGGATGCAACGCGGCGGTACCCGAGGGCAGGATGGCCACAACCCGCAGATGGCGATGCTGGTCGAGCACCGCCTGCAGGTGGGGCAGATGGGACGCGGTTACGCAGCGCAGGTCCAACAGCCCGACCACCAGGTCGTTGCCGCGCATGCCGATGGCGACTGCGCCGTCGGTCGCCACCCCGCGTACCTGCCAGCCAGCGGCGGCCAGCGCCGTGCGTTCTGCTGCCAGTGGTTGCCCAAACCAGATTACACACCGGGCCGGAATTTCAGGGACTGCCGCCATGCGTCACCTTCACGGAAAGGTATCCGGGCGGAGTCTCCTGTCCAGCGCTACCCGGCGTGCCGCCCCACGCCGGGTACCACCGCTCCGCCGTCAGGGCGGAGTGGGTTGTGCAGCCTGTAACGGTGAAGCCGGGAATGCTTCGGGAACAGAAACAACAACGCGCGATCAATCCCGCAGCGGCCATCACGCGTGCAAAGAAAAAGGCCGCTGCACGGCAGCGGCCTTCAGGATTCAGCCAGGGAGCCTGAAGCGGCTCAGAGCTCGACGCGGCGAGCCTGCATGAACTTGCCGCCCCAGTAGCCGGTGATCAGGCTGTCCACGCGGACGTCCTTGCCAGTGCTCGGCGCGTGCAGGAAGCGGCCTTCGCCGACGTAGATGCCGACGTGATCAACCCGGCCCTTGCGGCCGAAGAACACCAGGTCACCTGCGGCCAGCGCGTTGCGATCGTTGATCAGCTGGGCTTCGCCATCGCGGGCCATCTCGCGCGAGACCCGCGGAAGCTCGATGCCCAGCGCGGTACGGAACACATAGCCGACCAGGCCGCTGCAGTCGAAGCCGCTGTCCGGCGAAGTGCCGCCCCAACGGTACGGCGTGCCGAGAAGCGTCATGGCGCGGCGCAGGACCGACTGGACCTTTCCGTTTTCGGCCGGGTCAGCGGCCACGATGGTGCCGTTGGAGGCGTCGTAGTTGGCCAGCAGGCGGCTCAGGTCACCGGCGACCATCGCCGAGCGGTCCATCAGCGGAATGGTGTCGTTGGCTGCCAGGTGCGGCAGCAGCGCCGCCAAGGTGGCGCTGGCGGCCGCATCGGTACGGCTGCGGACCGGAGCATCCGCCTTGGGCTTGACGGCAGCGGCCACCTCGGCCGGGCCGACGGTCGCGATTGCAGCGGCCTCGGTCGGGGCCGTCGGGGCGGTCTGCGCCCAGGCCGGAACACTGGCCAGGCAGAGGGCAAAAGCGAGAAGAGCGGGGCGGGCGATACGCCGCGGGGTGGCGGTCTGGCCTTGGCACATCAGGTCGGATGTCGTCACGCGGCGATCACTGAATAAAAACGATGGGTGATGATGCCGTGGAAAGCGTGTGATTAGGTACAAATTTCGTTAATTTTTCGTTTAACCACGCGTGATGGAAGTCACAGTTTCGACGCTTCGCCCTGTTCAGCTTAGTGCAGAACGCGTTTCGCGCCGGTGTAGTGGTCCTTCCAGTAGCTTCCGCCCAGCGAGTCCAGACGGACGGTGCCCCCGGTGCTCGGCGCGTGCACGAAGCGGCCCTCGCCGACGTAGATGCCGACGTGGAACACGTTGCCGCGGTTCCCGAAGAACACCAGGTCGCCCGCTGCCAGGCGCCTGGGATCGATCTTCGGGCCCTGCACGGCGGCGAGGTCGCGCGACGTGCGGGGCAGCTTCAGATCGACCATCTCGCGGTAGACATAGGTCACCAGGCCACTGCAGTCGAAGCCGGATTCGGGCGTGTTGCCGCCGTAGCGGTAGGGCGTGCCGACCAGGCCAATGGCGCGCATCAGCACCGCGTTGGCGGCCTGCGGGTTGTTCGGGGTGACCGTGGGCCAGACCTGGGCGGAGGCGGGCGGCGTGGAAGATCGGGTGGATTTACCGCCGCCACAGGCGGCCAGCAGGGCCAGTACGGAGATCAGCGCCAGCTGGGCCGGCAGGCGGGTCAAGCGCGAAACTGGCGTCAGCAGCATGATGTCCGGATAATGCGCGGCCTTGGAAGTCGCCATGATGGCGGCGTAACCGGCGGGCGACAACCCGTCCCACCCGTCTGCCCCGGCAGTCCCAGCACAAGAGTTCCGTATGAAGATCGCAAAAGACAGTGTCGTCCGCTTCCATTACACCGTGGCCGAGCAGGGCCAGGATCCGATCGAAAGCTCGAAGGATCGCGAGCCGCTGGCAATCCTGATCGGCCATGGCAACATCATCCCGGGCCTGGAAAACGCCATGATGGACAAGGAAGCCGGTGCCAGCTTCGACGTCGACGTGAAGGCCGCTGATGCCTACGGCGAGCGCCGCGAAGGGCTCACCCAGCGCGTGCCGAAGAAGCACTTCGGCAACGCCAAGCTGGCTCCGGGCCAGCAGGTGGTGCTGCAGACCAACTTCGGCCCGCGTGCGGTCACCGTCGAAAAGGTCGGCATGAGCGTGGTCGACGTTGACCTGAACCACCCGATGGCTGGCAAGGACCTGCATTTCTCGGTCGAGATCGTCGACGTGCGCGAAGCCCAGGCCGAAGAGCTGGAGCACGGCCACGTGCACGGCGACGGCGGTCACCAGCACTAAGCACCTGCTGCCGGGCAAGCCCGGCACTACGGTCGGTTGCTGAATGTAGAGCCGGGCTTGCCCGGCTGCCTTTTGGGTTGCCGGGCAAGCCCGGCACTACCCGCCCCGGTCCATGAGTGCCCTGTGAATCCAGCGACTTCTTCCCTGCAGCCGGTGACCGGCAGCGACCGTATCGAGGTCCTCGACATCCTGCGCGGCGCAGCCCTGCTGGGCATCCTGCTGATGAACATGGAAGCGCTGAGCGGTCCGCTGGACCTGGCCTTCACCGGCATCGACCCGCACTGGCAGGGTGCTGACCGCTGGGCCGATGCGTTGATCTACGTGCTGGTGCAGGGCAAGTTCTTCACGTTGTTCTCGCTGCTGTTTGGTGCCGGTTTCGCCATCATGGCGCAGCGCGCCGAAGCGGCGCGGCGGGACTTCGCCCCGTTCTACCTGCGGCGCAGTGGCGGTCTGCTGCTGATCGGGTTATGCCACGCCCTGCTGGTGTGGTCGGGCGATATTCTCGTGCTCTATGCACTGATGTCGCTGCCGCTGCTCGCGTTCCGCGAAGCGCCGCCGCGCTGGCTGCCCGCGATGGGGGTCATGACGTATCTGTTCTCGGCGGCGCTGATGGTGACCATGGGGCTGGTGATCAACATGGCCGCGCAACCCGGACCGGCAGGCAGCGCCTTGTCCGATGCGGCGGCGGCGGGGCAGCGTGCGGTGGAGCTGCAGCGCCAGGCATATGCCTGGGGCAGCTGGACCGACGCCCTGATGCAGCGTGTGCACGACCTGCGGGTGAATCTGGGCGGCATGCTGGTCGTGGGGCCTGAGGTGCTGGGCATGTTCCTGATCGGAGCCGGGTTTGCACGCAGCGGAGCGCTTGCCGCACCGGAGCGTTTTCCCACGCTGTATGGCCGGTTGCGCTGGGTGGCGCTGCCGGCAGGTCTGCTTCTGATGATTTTCAGCGCCTGCTGGGTGCCGTACGTGGCTCCCGGCACCTTCACGCCTGCCAGCGGTTTCGCCTACGCGCTGTCGTCGGTGGCCGGGCTGTTGATGAGCCTCGGCTACCTGGCCTGGATCGTACGCGCGCGCGCGCGCCTTCGCGTGCTCGCTCCGGTGGGGCGCATGGCCCTGACCCAGTACATCGTGCAGTCGCTGGTGGGCACGTGGATCTTCTACGGGTATGGGCTTGGGGCGTTCGAAAGTCTTCCCCGCGCATGGCAGATCCCGTTCGCGCTGGCGTTGTTCGCGTTGCAGGTCGTGTTTGCGCGATGCTGGCTCCAGTACTTCCGGTTCGGCCCGCTGGAGTGGCTGTGGCGGGCCATGACGTATGGCCGTTGGCCGCCGTTGCGCCGCGCCGCTGGCACGCAGTGACGCGCGTGCTCACGCCGGACGTGCCCCCGACCATGGCATGCTGCCGGTGCCATTTCCGGTGGGACATTTTCAATGAGCATGCAATACGACTATGACCTGATCGTGCTGGGCGGTGGATCCGGTGGACTGGCTGCCGCGTTCCGCGCTGCGCAGCACGGCCGCCGCGTGGCCATGCTGGAGCCCGGCGAACTGGGCGGCACCTGCGTCAATGTCGGCTGCGTGCCGAAGAAGGCGATGTGGCTGGCAGCGGATCTGTCCGAGCGGGTCGGGCTGGCCGCCGCACTCGGCTTCGACGTGCCGACCCGACCGACGCTGGACTGGAAGGAACTGGTGGTGCATCGCCAGGCCTACATCGCCAACATCCATGCCAGCTATCTCAAGCGCCTGAACGACAACGGCGTGGTGCGCGTGCCGCGCAGGGGCCGGCTGGTGGACGCGCATACCGTGGAATGCAGTGACGGCGTGCGCATCAGCGCCGCACACATCCTGATCGCTACCGGCGCGTACCCGCAGCGCCCCGATATTCCCGGCGCGGAGCTGGGCAAGGTGTCCGACGATTTCTTCCATCTGTGCAGCGCGCCTGCCCAGGTCGCCATCGTGGGCGGCGGTTACATCGCGGTCGAACTGGCGGGGTTGCTGCAGGCGCTGGGCAGCCGGGTGACGCTGCTGGTACGCGGCGACCGTCTGCTTGAGCGCTTCGATGCCGAGCTGACCGCGCAGCTGGCCGAAAACCTGTGTCACCAGGGGGTCAAGGTGCATTTCAACTACCGCCTGCGCGAACTCCGCCGCGACGGCGATGCGGTCATCGCCTACGGACATGATGGCCCGCGTGATGGCCGCTTCGACGAGGTGTTCTTCGCCACCGGTCGCCGCGGCAACAGCGCTGGATTGGGGCTGGAAGCGCTTGGGATCGCGATTGGTGAAAAGGAGGAGGTCGTGGTTGATGAATGGCAGACCACGGCCGTGCCCAACGTGCATGCCGTGGGTGACATCGCCGGCAAGGTCGGATTGACCCCGGTGGCCATAGCTGCTGCACGCAAGCTGATGGACCGCCTGTTCGGCGACCAGCCGCAGGCGAAGATGGATTACGAGAACGTCGCCAGCGTGGTGTTCTCACATCCGGCCCTGGGCGCGGTCGGGCTGAGCGAGGAAGACGCGCGCGCACGCTTTGAGGATGTGCGCGTCTACCGCAGCAATTTCCGCCCCATGCTGCAGGCGCTCGCCAACGGCAGCCAGCGCAGCATGTTCAAGCTGGTATGCGTGGGTGAGGAGGAGCGCGTGGTGGGCGTGCACCTGCTCGGCGAGGGAGCCGATGAGATCCTGCAGGGCTTTGCCGTGGCGGTGAAGATGGGTGCTACCAAGGCCTGCTTCGATGACACCGTGGCGATCCACCCCACGAGCGCCGAAGAGGTTGTGCTGATGCGATGAACGACCACGCGTTGCCCACTTCTTCCTCGCGTATCGCCGCCTCCGGCGTTGCGTTGGCCGCCATCGGCGCGATCACCGCGTCAGGGAAAGCGGTGATCGTCAAACTGGGTTATCGCCATGGCGTGGACGCGACCACGCTGCTGGCGCTGCGCATGCTGATGGCGTTTCCGGTGTTTGCCCTGCTGGCGGTCTGGTCGGCGCGACGCGCCACCGCGCTTTCGTGGGCCGACCGCGGGCGCGTGCTGTGGCTCGGCTTCACCGGGTATTACCTGTCCAGCCTGTTGGACTTCCAGGGGCTGCAATACATCAGCGTCACCCTGGAGCGCTTGATCCTGTATCTCAATCCGACCCTGGTGCTGCTGATCAGCCTGGTGCTGCTCAAGAAAAAGCCGGGTCGCTGGCAGCTCGTGGCGTTGGGACTGAGTTATCTGGGCGTGCTGCTGGCGTTCGGCCATGACCTGCAGATGGAAGGCGGGCGTATCGTGCTGGGCAGCGCGCTGGTGTTTGCCAGCGCCCTCAGCTACGCGCTGTATCTGTTCGGCAGCGGGCAGGTGGTGGCGCGCATCGGAGCCATCCGCCTGACCGCATACGCCAGTTGCGTGGCCTGCGTGCTGTGCGTGCTGCACTTTGCCGTGCTGCATCCGCTGCCGGCGCTGCTGCTGGCCCCCCCGCCGGTGTACTGGCTTTCGCTGGTCAACGCCACCGTCTGCACGGTGCTGCCGGTGGCGGCGATCATGCTGGCGGTCAGGCGTATCGGCTCGTCGCTGGCCGCGCAGGTGGGTATGCTCGGCCCGGTATCCACCATTGTGATGAGTCTATGGCTGCTCGACGAACCCATGGGGCCCTGGCAGATCCTGGGGACGGTGCTGGTGCTGGTCGGCGTGCTGCTGGTCAGTCGCGTTCGCGCGTGACACCGGCTGTTGCAGCCGACGAAGACGCGGCGGCGCGGGCGCGCGAGCGTATTCTGGCGGTCATCCGCGCCATTCCCCGGGGGCAGGTGATGGGGTATGGCCAGGTGGCGGCCAAAGCCGGTCTGCCGGGCCGTGCACGACTGACCGCACGCGTGTTGGGGATGAATGACGACCCGGACCTGCCCTGGCACCGGGTGCTGCGCTCGGACGGGCGCATTGCGATGCCGGAAGGCTCGCGTGGCTGGCGTGAACAGAGCCAGCGGCTGCGTGCCGAGGGCGTGGTGATGGAGCGCGGCCGGGTCAAGCACATGCCGCGCGGCAGCGGAGATGATCTCGACGCGGCGGTGTGGGGGCCGGGTTGAGCGATTATGATGGGCGCGGTTCCAAAGGATGCTCCCATGTTCCCGCGACTGCCCACTGTCACCAAGGCCCTGCTGATCGCCAACGCGGTTCTGTTCCTGCTGCAGCAGCCCTTCCTGCTCGGTTACGGCACGTTCGAGCCGTTCATGCTGCAGCCGCTGCGCAGCTTTGATCCGTTCTCGCCCGGTGGCAACTTCCAGCCATGGCAGCTGCTGACCTACGGCTTCCTGCATGGCAATCTCATGCACCTGCTGTTCAACATGCTGGCGCTTTTCATGTTCGGCTCGCCGCTGGAACAGACCTGGGGTGAGAAACGCTTCCTGATTTTCTATCTGGTCTGCGTCGCCGGTGCGGGTCTGTGTCAACTGGCAGTCGGCGCGATGATGATCGACCCGGCACCGGTCCTCGGCGCTTCGGGAGGCGTGTTCGGACTGCTGCTGGCCTACGGCATGCTGTTCCCGAACCAGCGCGTGATGCTGCTGTTCCCGCCGATTCCGATGAAGGCGCGCACCTTCGTGATCGTGATCGGCCTGACCGAACTGGTGTTCGGCGCAACCAGCTGGCAGCCGGGCATCGCCCACTTCGCACACCTGGGCGGCATGCTGTTCGGCTGGCTGCTGATCCGCTACTGGCGTGGTCAGCCACCCTTCAATCGCCGCCCGCCCGGCGGCGGACCGCCGAAACGGCCGAATCATCTGCGCAGCGTCAAATGACGTAACCGCGCGACGTAGAGCGGATCGCGCAGCCACATACAAGGACGACAGCGCTTGAAGATTCTGATTCTGGGGGGATACGGCGTATTCGGTGGACGACTGGCGCGCCTGTTGTCGGATCTGCACGGCCTGGAACTGCTGATCTGCGGACGCAATCTGCAGGCAGCCCAGGCCTTCTGCGACAGCTACAGCGGTGCTCCCACGGTGCGCCCCCTGCGCCTGGACCGCGCAGCGGTGGCCGCTGCCCTTGAAGCCGAGCGACCTGCCCTGGTGATTGATGCCTCCGGGCCCTTCCAGGACTATGGCGCGCAGGGCTATCAGGTGGTCGAAGCCTGCATTGCGGCGCGTGTTCCCTATCTGGACTTCGCTGACGCCGCCGACTTCGTTTTCGGTATCGATCGCCATGACGCGCAGGCAAAGGCCGCCGGCATCTTTGTACTGTCCGGGGTCAGCAGCTTTCCCGTACTGACCGCCGCAGTGCTTCGCGAAATGGCCAAGGTCATGGAACCGCAAATCGTCGAAGGCGGGATCGCGCCTTCACCGTATGCCGGTATTGGATTGAACGTGATGCGTGCCGTGGTCGGTTACGCCGGCGCTCCGGTGAAGCTGCGCCGCAGCGGGCAGCCGGGGCAGGGCACAGGGCTGGCGGAGAGCCGTCGCTTCACCGTGGCCGTGCCGGGCAGGCTGCCGCTGCGCAATCTGCATTTTTCGCTGGTCGACGTCCCCGACCTGCAGGTGTTGCCGCCGGAACATGCGGGCATGACGGATATCTGGATCGGTGCCGGTCCGGTCCCCGAGATACTGCACCGGATCCTCAACCTGCTGGCCAAAGCGCGGGCGCGCTTCCGGCTGCCTTCGCTGGAGCCGCTGTCACCGCTGTTCTACACGGTATTGAACCTGATGAAGTTCGGCGAGCATCGTGGCGGCATGTATGTACGGGCGCGGGGCCAACAGGCCGGCGTGCCTGTCGAGCTGAGCTGGCATCTGCTGGCCGAGGGGGACGACGGTCCGTACATTCCGTCGATGGCGATCGAGGCGCTCATCCGCAAGTGGCTGGCGGGGGAGCGCCCGGCCGATGGCGCTCGTCCGGCAACGCACGCGCTGGAACTGGCGGACTACCAGGCGCTGTTCGTGGGCCGTTCGATCCACACCGGTTTCCGTCGCGAGCAGCCGCATGCGGCGCTGTACCCGTACCTGCTCGGCACTGCATTTGAAATGCTGCCACCACAGGTGCAGGCGCTGCATCGCGATGCGCAGCCGCGGCACTGGCGTGGCCAGGCCGATATACGGCGTGGGCGTGGGGTACTCGCGCGCATCATCGCTGCTGTGATCGGCTTCCCGAAAGAGGGCGAAGCGGTGCCGGTGACGGTGTCGTTCGCGCCCGAGCGCGGTGGCGAACGCTGGACCCGGGACTTTGGCGGACGCCGCTTCTCTTCGTGGCAACGACGTGGCGAAGGCCGTAATGACTATCTGCTGGTCGAACGCTTTGGGCTGATCGACGTGGCGATCGCGCTGGTGGTGGAGGGCGACCGGCTGTGCCTGGTGCCGCGGCGCTGGTCGCTGCTGGGCGTGCCGTTGCCGAAGTGTCTGCTGCCCAAAGGCACCACGTTCGAGACCGAGCGCGACGGGCAGTTTGTGTTTGATGTGGAGATTGCTGCGCCGCTGATCGGTTTGATCGTCGGCTATCGGGGCAGGTTGAACCCAGCGTAGAGCCACGCCCTGCGTGGCTTCGCGGTGCCGGACACGTTCACGCAGCCACGCAGGGCGTGGCTCTACGGCAATCAAACAAAAAGGGCACCCGAAGGTGCCCTTTTCGAATCAACGCCAGATCTTGATCTGGTCGTTCTCCACCCGCTGCATCGGCTGGCCAGGCTTGCAGGTAAAGGTGGCCCCGAACGCCGGCAGGTTGGACAGCGGCCCATTGGTGCGCCAGCGGCCCGGCGCACGGATGTCGGCGGTCAGGCGCTGGGCGGCTTCGTTGGGCGACAGCTGTTGCGGCCACAGCGCCGCCCAGGCGCGGAAGAAGCCCTGCTGCTGGGCCGGCTTGGCCTTGGGTTCCTGTGCCTGATAAGCCGCCCAGGCCAGTTCGACGCCGGCGATGTCGGCCAGGTTTTCTTCCTGGGTCAGCGTGCCGTTGACCTTCGCCCCCTTCACGCCGGGGAAGTCGTACGCGCCGTACTGGGCGGCCACGCGGCTGCCGAGCAGGGTCCAGGCGGTCTTGTCGGCAGGCGTCCACCAGCTGCGCAGTTCGCCCTTGGCGTCCACCAGCGCACCCTTGGCGTCGACGGCGCGGTTCAGCTCATGCGCGACCAGCGCGCCGAAGCTGCCGAATTTGTCGGCAGCATCGGCCTTGGCGTTGAACACCGGGCCCTGCAGGGCGGCGGCGGTGACGATCAGGCGGTTCTGGGCGATGTCATAGGCCAGCGACGGCTGCTGCGGCAGCACGTCCCAGCGACGGTCGGCGTTACCCTTGCCGATGCGCTTCATTTCTTCGCGGTGACGCCAGGTCGAGGCGATCAGCATGTTGCCGCCGAAGCTGCCACGGCCCATCGGCTGCACGCTGTAGTCCAGGTCGCGCAGCGGCGTGCCGATCTCGATCTTCAGCGCGGCCAGCTTGGCCTGGGCTTCGCTCTTGGCTTCGGCGCTCAGCCAGCTGCTGTTCTTGACCGCGTCGATCTGAACTTCGCGCACCTTGTCGACAATCCAGGCGGCCTGGCGGCGATCTTCAGCAGACAGGTGGCGGGCGGCGTACTCGCGGCCGACCATCGGGCCGGCGGCGACGTTGATGGCGTTGAGCACCTGTTCCCAGCGCGCCGGGGCCAGGGTTTCGCCACGGATCACGCGGCCACGGAATTCAAACTCGGCGTCGCGGTAAGCCTTGGACAGGTACGGGGCCATCGCATCGCCGACGCGCCAGCGCAGGTAGGCCTTCCACTGGTCCGGCTTGATCCGCGTGACCATGCCGTCCAGCGCCTTGAACAGGTTCGGATCCGCCAGCGACACCAGGTCGTCATTGACGCCCTGCACCTTCAGGAAGGCATCCAGCTGCAGGTTCTTGTAGCGGCTGTTGAGGTCCTTGGTCGAGATCGGCGCGTAGTTGTTGAACGGATTGTTGATGCCGGCCAGCGACTGCGCGCTTCGTGCCAGTTCGGTTTCCAGTGCGATCACCGCCTGCGCTTCTGCATCCAGCTTGGCGGCCGGGGTGCCGGTCAGCGCCAGGATCTGCTTGACGTAGTTGCGGTAGCGGCCCATCAGCGCGACGGTGTCGGCGTCAGTGCGGGTGTAGAAAGCCGGATCCGGCAGGCCCATGCCACCTTGCATGAAGTAACCGATATGGCGGTCGAGCGCCTTCAGGTCCACGTCCGGGGCGAAGTTGAAAGCCACCGGAATGCCTACCTGGTGCAGCGCGGCGATCGAGGCCGGCACATCCTTGGCCTTCTTGATGGCATTGATGCGGGTCAGCAGCGGGGCGATCGGGTTGGAGCCATCGGCTTCCACTGCGGCTTCATCCAGGCCGCTGGCCCAGAAGTCGCCCAGCAGTTTCTGGGTGTTGCCCTGCGGCGACTTCATTGCCGCGTCCAGCAGTTCTCGCTGCTGCAGGCGGGTGCGCTCGGCCAGCTGGCCCAGCGCGGTGGTCGCGCCGGTCTGTGGTACCGGATTGGCCTTCAGCCAGCCGGCGTTGGTGGCGTCGTAGAAGTCGGTGCACTGCGCGCTGGCGGCCGGGGTACGGGCGGCCTTCTTCTTCGGCGCGGCGGAGGCATCGGTAATCACCAGGGACGCCATGCCCAGACCCAGGGCAATGGCAAGCGGACGAAGGTTGGGCATGCGAAACAAATCCGGTCGGATTGAAGACCGCAGAACTATACCAAGCCCGCATGAAAACTCCGCATGCCGCAAAAACAAAGGCCCGGGATTCCCGGGCCTTTGCATTCATACAGACCTGAAAGCGCTTACCAGATCACAACCTGCTGGTCGCCGGCGCGCACCATCGGTGCGCCGGGCTTGCACTCGAACGCCGCGGCGAACGCCGGCAGGTTCGACGGCGCACCCATGGCGCGGAACTGCGCCGGAGCGTGCGGGTCGGTGGCCAGGCGGACCTTGGCGTTCTCCGGGGTGTACTTGGTACGCCACACCGTGGCCCAGTTGAAGAAGAAGCGCTGGTCACGGCTGAAGCCGTCGACCTTCGGGTCTTCCTTGCCGGCCGACGCCTTCTGCAGCGCGTCGTAGGCGGTGGCCAGGCCGCCCAGGTCGGCGATGTTCTCGCCCAGGGTCAACTTGCCGTTGACCGCCTGGTCGCCGACCTTGTACCCGTCGAACTGCTTGACCAGCTTGCCGGTCAGGCCGCTGAAGTTCCTGGTGTCGGCGTCGGTCCACCAGTTCTCGAAGTTGCCGGTCGGCCCGAAGCGGCTGCCCTGGTCGTCGTAACCGTGGGTCATTTCATGGCCGATCACCGCACCGATGCCACCGTAGTTGAGCGCGTCGTCAGCCTTCGGGTCGAAGAACGGCGGCTGCAGGATGGCGGCCGGGAACACGATCTCGTTCTGCAGCGGGTTGTAGTACGCGTTCACCGTCTGCGGGGTCATGCCCCACTCGGTCTTGTCGACCGGCTTGCCGATCTTGGACAGGGCGAACTTGTAGTTGAACTCATTGGCAGCGCGCACGTTGCCGAAGTAGCTGTCGCGCTGGGTGCTCAGGCCGCTCCAGTCACGCCACTTGTCCGGGTAACCGATCTTCGGGGTGAAGGTTTCCCACTTGGCAATCGCCTTGGCCTTGGTTTCGTCACTCATCCAGGTCAGCCCCTGGATGCGCTCCTTGAGCGAGGCGGCCAGGTTCTTGACCAGCTCTTCCATCTTGGCCTTGGATTCGGGCGAGAAGGCGACCTTGACGTACAGCTGGCCGAAGGCTTCGCCGGCGTCGTTTTCAATGGTGCCCAGCACGCGCTTCCAGCGCGGCTTCTGTTCCTTCTGGCCGTTCAGGGTCTTGCCGTAGAAGTTGTAGCTCTCATCGGCAAAGGCATCGGCCAGGTACGGCGACGCTGCGTCCACGGTATGGAACCGCAGGTAGGAACGCCACACCGACGGGTCGGTATCACCCAGCGCCTTGCTCACTTCCTGGTGGAAGGTCGGAATGGCCAGCGAGAACTTCTCCGGTGCGGCAATGCCCTGGGCCTTGAAGAATTCGGTCCAGCTGAAGTTCGGGGTCAACTTGTCCGCGTCGGCAACGCTGACCGGGTTGTAGTACAGCGACACGTCGCGCGAAAGCTGCTCGCTGGACTTGGAGGCCTTGGCCAGCCGGGTTTCGAACTTCACCACTTCTTCGGCCTGCTTGGCCGCGTCGGCGGCAGCGATGCCGGACAGTTCCAGCACCTTGGCCACGTGGGCCTGGTAGGCCTTCAGCTTGTCGGCATTCTTGGCGTCGGTGTAATAGGTGGTATCCGGCAGACCCAGGCCGCCCTGGCTGGCGTAGGCGATGTTCTGCGAGGAATTCTTGAAGTCCGCTTCCGGACCGAAGCCGAACAGCACGTTCTGGCCCTTGGCCGCGGTGCTGCGCAGGTAGCTGGCAATGGCGTCCTTGTCCTGCAGGCCGTCAATGGCGGCCAGGTCGGCCTTGATCGGCTCGATGCCCTGCGCGTTGATCTTGGCTTCGTCCATGCCGGTGGCCCAGAAGTCGCCGACGATCTTCTCGATGCCGGTCGGGTTCTTCACCGCCGCGACCTGTTCGGCCAGCTGGTGCTGCACGGCCACCGAACGCTCGTCCAGAATGGTGAAGGCCCCCCAGCTGGTGCGGTCGCCCGGAATTTCATTGGCCGCCAGCCACTTGCTGTTGACGTAGTCGCCGAACGCGGTGCAGGCGTCCAGGCTGGTGTCCAGGTCGGACTTGTGGAAGGCGTTGTACGCCGGCAGCTTGGCTTCGTCCAGCTTGAACGCGGTTTCTGCCGGAGCGGCGGCCGGCGTGGCGGTGGAGGCCGCGCTGTCCGTAGCCGGGGTTTCATTCTTGCCGCAGCCGACCAGCGCGGCCGAAACGGCCAGGGTCAGCAGAACCATCTTGGGAATGCGAGCGATCACGTGGTGGGCCTCCAGGCCGTATAGACATGCATAGGGTGCTCCTTGCCGGAGCGTGGGGCAGACGATACGCCGCTGGCCCGGCCTGCAAGGGTGTCGAAGGTCATGGGCGAAGGCAAGCGAGGGCATGTGAACGCGCCGGCGGGGCGACAGCGCAGGTCCGGGCGGTGTATACAGCCACGATGAGCAAAGCCACTTCGGGTGTGTGGGACGCGGTCATCATCGGCGGCGGGCACAACGGCCTGGTCTGCGCGGCCTACCTGGCCCAGGCCGGAAAACGCGTGCTGGTGCTGGAGCGCCGCAGCGTGGTCGGCGGGGCGGCGGTCACCGAGGAGTTCCACCCGGGTTTCCGCAATTCGGTCGCCTCTTATACGGTGTCGCTGCTGCAGCCCAAGGTGATTGCGGATCTGAACCTGGCCGCGCATGGATTGCGCGTGGTACCGCGCCGGATCAACAACTTCCTTCCGCTGGACGGTGATTACCTGCTGGCAGGTCCGGGTCGGACGGCGGCGGAGGTCGCGCGCTTCTCCGTGCGTGATGCCGCCCAGCTGCCGTTGTTTGAGCAGCGCCTGGAGGCCTTCGCCGATGTGCTGCGCGATACCGCGTTGCAGGCACCGCCCAACGTGGGCGAGGGCAGCTGGCTGCGGCAACTGCCTGAGCTGTGGCGGGCGGGTCAGCTCGGTCGCCGTCTGCACGGTTTGGAGCCAGCGCTCCGGCAGGAGCTGCTGGACCTGTTCACCATCTCTGCGTCGGAGTATCTCGACCGCTGGTTTGAAAGTGAACCGATCAAGGCGCTGTTTGGATTTGACGGCATCGTTGGCAACTACGCCAGTCCGCACGCGCCGGGCACGGCCTATGTGCTGTTGCATCACGCCTTCGGCGAAAGCAACGGGGTGGAAGGGGCATGGGGTCATGCGATCGGCGGCATGGGCGCAATCACCCAGGCGATGGCACGCGCCGCGCAGGCGGCGGGTGCCCGGATCCAGACGAATGCAGGCGTACAGCGGATACTGGTGGAGCAGGGTCAAGCGGTGGGTGTGCAGACGACGGATGGCGAGATCATCCGCGCGCGTGCGGTCGTGGCCAACGTCAATCCCAAACTGCTGTACGAGCAGTTGTTGTCGCCCGGGCAGGTGCCGTCAGCCACCCGCGAACGCATGGCCAACTGGCGGTGCGCGTCCGGCACCTTCCGCATGAACGTGGCGCTGTCGGCGCTGCCGGATTTCACCGTGCTGCCCGGGGCAGGCGACCATCTCACCGCCGGCATCATCATCGCGCCCACGCTGGCCTATATGGACCGTGCCTACAGTGACGCCCGTGCGCATGGCTGGTCGCGCCAGCCGATCGTGGAGATGCTGATCCCCAGCACGCTGGACGATTCGCTGGCACCCCCCGGCCAACATGTGGCCAGTCTGTTCTGCCAGCACGTGGCACCCGTGCTTCCAGGTGGGCGTAGCTGGGACGATCACCGTGAGGAGGTGGCGGAACTGATGCTTGCGACGGTGGAGCAGCACGCGCCGGGTTTCAGCCAGCTGGTGCTGGGCCGACAGGTGCTCAGTCCGCTGGATCTCGAACGCACATTCGGTCTGCTGGGTGGCGACATATTCCATGGCGCGCTCAGTCTCAACCAGCTGTTCAGTGCCCGGCCGATGCTGGGCCAGGCAGACTATCGCGGCGCGCTTCCGGGGCTTTATCTATGTGGATCGGGCACACACCCGGGGGGCGGGGTGACGGGGGCACCCGGGCACAATGCGGCGCATGTGATCCTGGCGGATCTATAGCGCCATCGACCTGGAAGGGCAGCCAGGCAGCGCGGGACGCAACGCGGCTGAATGAATTCATCTTGCCAGGCCGCGTCCAGCACCCCTGTATAGTGAGCGGCTTTCCCGTTCTGCTTTTCCGGAGTGCCCGCAGTGAGTGCCAGCCCCTCTCGACGTCCCCATGTCAGCCAGGTGCAGAAGGGGCTCAGCCCGCATCCGCGGGTCCGCAATGTGATCGCGGTGGGCTCGGGCAAGGGCGGCGTGGGTAAGTCGACCACCGCGGTGAACCTGGCCGTGGCGCTGGCCAGACTGGGGGCGCGCGTCGGGCTGCTCGACGCCGACATCTACGGTCCCAGCGTGCCAACCATGCTGGGTCTCAGTGGTCGTCCGGAAAGCCCGGACAACAAGTCCATCGAACCGCTGCGTGCGTTCGGCGTGGAAACCATGTCGATCGGCTATTTGATCGAGGACGAGACCCCGATGATCTGGCGCGGCCCGATGGCGACCTCGGCCATGACCCAGTTCTTCAACGACACGTTGTGGGACGACCTGGATTACCTGCTGATCGACCTGCCGCCGGGCACCGGCGACATCCAGCTCACCCTGACCCAGAAGATCCCGCTGGCCGGCGCGGTCATCGTCACCACGCCGCAGGACATCGCCACGCTGGATGCGAAGAAGGCGCTGAAGATGTTCGAGAAGGTCGAGGTGCCGGTGCTGGGCATCGTCGAGAACATGGCCGTGCACACCTGCAGCAACTGCGGCCAGGTCGAGCACCTGTTCGGCGATGGCGGCGGCCAGCGCATGGCCGCCCAGTACGGCGTGCCGCTGCTGGGCTCGCTGCCGCTGGACATCGGCATCCGTGAGCAGGGTGATGTCGGCACCCCGATCGTCGCCGCTGCGCCGGAATCGCTGGCAGCCAAGGCCTATCTGGCCGCCGCGGAGCGTCTGGTCGAGGAAATGGGCAAGCGCCCGCGCGCAAGCATTCCCATTTTGTCCCAGCTGCTCTGATCCGCTTAGAATCCCTGCCTCAACGCACCCAGGACCCCCCGATGAGCATCAAGAGTGACCGCTGGATCCGCCGCATGTCCGAACAACACGGCATGATCGAGCCGTTCGAGCCCGGCCAGGTCAAGCAGGCCAACGGCCAGCGCATCGTCAGCTACGGCACCTCCAGCTACGGCTACGACGTACGCTGCTCGCGCGAGTTCAAGGTGTTCACCAACATCAACTCCACCATTGTCGACCCGAAGCATTTCGACAGTGGCAGCTTCGTCGACATCACCGCCGACGAATGCATCATTCCGCCCAACAGCTTCGCGCTGGCGCGCACGGTGGAGTACTTCCGCATTCCGCGTGACACGCTGGTGGTGTGCCTGGGCAAGAGCACCTACGCGCGCTGCGGCATCATCGTCAACGTGACCCCGCTGGAACCGGAGTGGGAAGGGCACGTCACGCTGGAGTTCAGCAACACCACGCCGCTGCCGGCGCGCATTTACGCCAACGAAGGCGTGGCGCAGATGCTGTTCTTCCAGGCGACCCCGGATGACATCTGCGAAACCTCGTACAAGGACCGCGGTGGCAAGTACCAGGGCCAGACCGGCGTCACTCTGCCGCGCACGTAGTGCCGGGCTTGCCCGGCGAACCCGCAATGAAAAATGCCGGCCCTCGGGCCGGCATTATCATGTGTATCGCGTTACTTTCCGCGACCGAACAACATCGCCACGCCCACCGCCACCAGGCCGACCGGCCACCAGGTGAGGAACAGCCGGGACAGGTTCAACTGGGTCCAGCCCAGATTGCTGGCCAGCATGAACAGGCCGATAAGAATCAACAGGATGGCAGCGACAAGATTGAAACGCATGGGTGTGTGTCTGGACTCAGGGCTGGGGCGAATATCCTAGCCGTTCCTTCCAGTACGCGACACGTTCGGTCAGCACATCCGGGTCGAACCTGTGCGCCTGGCCGTGGCCCCAGACCGGCGCGGGCCAGGCCGGGTCGCCCTGATGGCGGCCGATCACGTGGAAATGCAGCTGGCGCACGATGTTGCCCAGCGAACCGATGTTGATCTTTTCCACGCCGTCGGTGCCCTTGAGCGCCTTGCAGGCCCGGTTCAACTCGGTGCGCAGCTTGTCCTGCTGCTCGCCGTCCAGTTCGATCCATTCGGTGATGTCGGCCAGCCGCGGCACCAGGATCAACCACGGGTACCGCTCGTCATTCATCAACCGCACTTGCGACAACGGGCCTTCATCAACCAGCACACTGTCGGTGGCCAGGCGGGAATCCAGTTCAAACTCGCTCATCCAAGATGCTCCGAAAAGAAGTCAAGGGTGCGTTGCAGCGCCAGTTCGGCGCTGTCTGGATCATACGCGTGTCCGACGCTCCGGTTGAAGGCGTGGTCGGCCGGGTAGACGTAGGTCGCCATCTGCGGCAGCTTTTCGCGGTGGGCCTGCACCGCCTCCGGCGGAATGCTCTTGTCCTGCGCGCCGAAATGGAACATGACCGGTGCCTTGGCCGCCTCGTCCAGGAACTGCACATTGCGGGCACCGTAGTAGCTGACCGAGGGCAGGCCCAGGCGCAACGCGGACAACAGGGCAATGCTGCCGCCCCAGCAGTAGCCGACGGTACCGACCTTGCCCGCCGGGGCCAGCTTCGAGGCCGCCGCGCGGACGATCTCCAGCGCCTTTTCCACCCCGAGCGCATTGACCCGCTCCAGGCCCTGCTTCACCCCGTCCGGGTCGTAGGGCAGGGCGTCGGGATCGGTCTCGGGGCCATCTACCAGGTCGAAGAACGACGGGGCCAGCACCGCGTAGCCCTGCTCAGCAAATCCTTCGGCCACCTCGCGGATATGCGGGTTGGCCCCGAAAATCTCCTGGATGACCACCAGCCCGCCGCGCGGCTTGCCCTCCGGCAGCGCCTGCCAGGCCCGGACCGGCCCATGATGCGTATCCAACGTGACCCACTCACCCATTGCAGCACTCCTGAATGTTCAGGCGTTCATTATCGGTGGTCGGCAGGTTAGTGGGGCGTCATCGCCGCAGGCTCGTCTCCAGTGCCGTCGAAGTCCACATGTTCTGTTGCCAGGGCCGCCTTGACCCTGTCTTCGATGAAGTCGAATGCCGCTTCAGGCACGCGATGCTGGAACTGAGCACGCCTGCGTTTGGAAACAACGCCGTTGTTCTGGAAAGCACCGATGAGGAGCACCGCCAGGTCACTGTTGACAAGGTCGTAGGCGTCGTCAACGGCCCTGTGCGCAAGGTCATAACGCAGCAGGAACTCGGTTTCGTTGCGAAGTTCCTCATCCAGTGCGAGCTCGGCCATCTTCATGCAGAACTCCGCTGCCGGCGTTGCGTCCCAGTAGCGATAGGCGTCGTAGTGCCGGTCGCCCAGGTACTGGTACTCAAACTGTTCTCCGTCGATCCAGCGGACATCCCACTTTTCACGCATGGGGCGCGAAAACGCCTGCAGCGCATCCAGATACTCGGCTTCATGCTTCTTCATGGCAACCGAGATGGGGAGGATCAGCCCGTTCTTGAGCGCGCCGGCTCGGCAAAGGGTCTGATGCAGAAGGAATCGAGAAAGGCGCCCGTTGCCATCCATGAAGGGGTGGATGAAGACGAATCCAAACGACACCACAGCGGCAGCGACCAACGGGTCTACCCCGTCCAGGTGGTGATTCGACCATTTCATCAGCGCGTCCATCAGCTCGCGCGCCAACTCGGGAGGCGGCGGGACATAGGTCACCGCCGCCGCCCCGCGATGGGCCTTGGCCAGATGATTCTGCTGGTGTCTGAAAGAGGCGGCCTGTTGCAGGGGATTGCTGATGGCCGTGTTCTGCAGTGCCGAGAGGTAGTCCTCGGTCAGAGGCTCGCGTAGATGCGCCTGCTGGAGTACGCGAACGAAAGCTGCCTGTTTGGACGCCCCAGGAGTCTCCCCTTCGATTTCAAAGCTGCCGCGCGTTTCACTCAGGTACGCCCATTCCAATGCCCGGTCACGGATGGTCGGGTCCATGTCGGCAAGCACGTGATTGGCCCGAGCCAGCACGGCACGCTGCATGGCTTCTTGGATGGCAGGCGTCTTTTCCACGGTGGCGCAATAGGTCAGCGTCCCCAGGCCATTGAAGTTCACGCGCCAGCGGGCATTGCGCTGGTCCTGTCCGACCACGAACCGGGAGGCGTCGAACACATCCACGACGGCACCTGTCGATGCGGGGATATCCTCAAGCATGCGCCCATTGCTGGCCTCCCAGAAGAATCCGGCAAGACGCGCGTAGGCCCCGCTGGGGGTTTGTCGGAACGTCGATGCAATCCGTTCTGCGGGGACGTGCCGCATTCCTTCCATGAGAATGGCGAGCTGGACAGGCTCATGTTTCAATGCAAAGAGGAAATGCTCCAGCACGTCCGCGCCCTCCGTAGGGGCGACGCTGGCGGGCACCGCCACGTGATCGGCGAAGTGCTCCACGCGTGTTACTGGGCTCACGCGCGCTGGGCGACGCGGCGGGAGCGCGTCGAGGCCGAAATGATTTCTTATCCATTCGTAGCCGACAGTCATGATTTTTTTACGCGAGCCCAGATTTCTTTACATATTGCCACTCTTGACCAGAAAATTTTACAGATAAGTCTCATCTTTCCGTGAGATCGCGGTACTGAGGTGCCCGCCCGGCTCGCCCCGCCCGGTATACTTGCCGCCTTTCAGGCCCCGGCCCCCAGGTCTGCCTGCCACTCCGGCAGCGGCCCAGGCCCCCAGAGTCCCGCGATCCATGTCCCAGCTGAACCCCAAAGTCGGCTTCGTCAGCCTTGGCTGCCCGAAGGCCCTTGTCGATTCCGAGCGCATCCTCACCCAGCTGCGGGCCGAGGGCTACGACATCGTGCCGTCCTACGACTCGGCCGACGTGGTCGTGGTCAATACCTGTGGCTTCATTGATTCGGCAGTGACCGAGTCGCTGGATGCCATCGGCGAGGCGATGAACGAGAACGGCAAGGTGATCGTCACCGGCTGCCTGGGCAAGCGCCCGGAGGAGATCCGCAAGGCCTACCCCGACGTGCTGGCGGTGTCCGGTCCGCAGGACTACCAGAGCGTGATGGAAGCGGTGCATGCCGCGCTGCCGCCCAGGCATGACCCGTTCGTGGACCTGGTGCCGGACTACGGCATCAAGCTGACCCCGCGTCATTACGCCTATCTGAAGATTTCCGAAGGCTGCAACCACCACTGCAGCTTCTGCATCATCCCCTCGATGCGCGGCAAGCTGGTCTCGCGCCCGGTGGACGAGGTGCTGCGCGAAGCCGAGCGGCTGGTGCGTGGTGGCGTCAAGGAACTGCTGGTCGTCTCGCAGGACACCTCGGCCTACGGCGTGGACGTGAAATACGCCGAGCGCATGTGGCGTGACAAGGCCTACCAGACCCGGATGAAGTCGCTGTGCGAAGGCCTGTCCGAACTGGATGCCTGGACCCGCATGCACTACGTGTACCCGTATCCGCACGTGGACGACGTGGTGCCGTTGATGGCCGAGAACCGCATCCTGCCGTACCTGGACATCCCGTTCCAGCACGCCAGTCCGCGCATCCTGAAGCTGATGAAGCGCCCGGGCGCGGTCGACAAAACCCTGGAGCGCGTGCAGCGCTGGCGCCAGCTGTGCGCTGACATCACCGTGCGCTCGACCTTCATCGTCGGCTTCCCCGGCGAAACTGAAGCCGAGTTCGAGGAGCTGCTGTCGTTCCTGGACGAGGCGCAGCTGGACCGTGTCGGTGCCTTTGCCTACTCGCCGGTGACCGGTGCCACCGCCAACGATCTGCCTGGCGCGGTGCCGGACGAGGTCAAGCAGGAGCGTCTGGCCCGCTTCATGGCCCGTCAGGCGGAGATTTCCGCAGCGCGGCTGGAGGCCAAGATCGGTACCGTGCAGCAGTGCCTGGTCGACGCGATCGAGGACGGCATTGCCGTAGCCCGTTCCAAGGCCGACGCGCCGGAGATCGACGGTCTGGTGCATATCCAGAATGCCGACGAGGCGCGCCTGCAGGTGGGTCAGTTCGTCAATGTCGAAATCACCGAAAGCGACGAGCATGACCTGTATGGCGACGCGCTGATCGACGAAAGCCCGGCGCGCAAGCTGCTCGACCTCAAGGTGCTGTGATCACGGCGGCGGCCGATGCCGGTGGCATGCGCCGCCGGTTCGTTGCGCCGCTGCGTACAGAGGTGGCGGCGACCACGTTCGACCACCCCTTGTTCGCGCAGATCGCCGATTTCCGGGATCTGCTGACCGGCCCTGAGTGGCCGTGTGTGCCCGCGCTGAATCAGCGCCTGGCCTTGGACGGCAAACGTCTGGTGGAGCAGAACGATGCCCTGCTGGCCGACCACCTTCACTACGAAACGCGCATTGCGCGCGGCGCGATTGCGACGCGTGCAGAGAACTGGCACGACCTGTTCAACGCACTCGTGTGGGCGCGCTATCCGACGCTCAAGCGCGCGCTCAATGCACAGCAGTGCCGGCATATCGCAGGACAGGGCGGGCACCAGCGCAATCGCGCGCAGGCTGCGCTGACCCAGTTTGACGAAACCGGCGTGGTGGTGCGGGTGGGCGATCCTGCGTTGCTGCAGGCGTGGGATGCGCACGACTGGGAGGCGCTCTTTGTCACGCAGGCCGATGCGTGGCGTGAGGGGAAGATCGCCGTTGCCGCCATGTTCGGCCATGCATTGATGGAGCAGGCGCTGTTGCCGGAGCGGTTGCTGGTTGGGAAGTGCCTGGTGGTGCAGGGCGGAGATGATGCTGGTGCCGTGGCGGCGGTGGCGGAGGCAGTGGAAGACGGGCGCGTGCTGTCAGATCCGCTGGAGCTGCGGCCGTTGCCGTTGATGGGCGTGCCGGGGTGGTGGGTGCCGCAGGACACGGCGTTTTACTCAGATGCGGGGTATTTCCGGCCATTGCGTGAGGGGCGGAAATACCCGGATGTACCGGTCACACAGAATATTCCACCGCCAGAATCGCAAACCCGGTGCGCCCGCTCGGCAATTCCACCTCGAACTCATCATCCACGCGCTTCTTCAACAACGCCCGCGCCAGCGGCGAGTCAATGCTGATCCAGCCGGCACCGGCATCGGTCTCATCCGGTCCGACGATGCGATAGCGCGCCGTATCGCCGCTGTCGACATTCTCCAGTTCCACCCAGGCCCCGAAGAACACCGCCTGCGCATCGGTCGGCACGGTATCCACCACGCGCAGCGATTCCAGTCGCTTGGTCAGGTAGCGCACCCGGCGGTCAATCTCGCCCAGCTGCTTCTTGCGGTAGGTGTACTCGGCATTCTCCGAGCGGTCACCCTCGGCGGCTGCCGCCGCCAGCGCCTTTACCACCTCCGGTCGCTTCACCCGCCACAGCTCGTCCAGTTCACTTTTCAGGCGCTGATGCCCCTGTGCGGTGATCAGCGCCGTGCTCTTCTCGCCCGGTGGACGCCAACGCGACATCAGCGTTTGCCGCCGAAGATGCTGCCCAGAATGCCGCGCACGATCTGGTTGCCCAGCTTGGTGCCGACCGTGCGGGTGGTCTGCTTGGCCATGGTTTCGATCATGCCCTGGCGACGCTTGGTGCCGAAAATGGCGTCCTTGATCGACTGCCCGAAGCCGTTGTCCTGCGCCTCATCCTGTTCGCGCGTGCGCGCCTTCGGAATGTCGGCCTGCTGCACGGCCTTCTCCGCACGCTGCGCCAGCAGTTCGGCGGCCGATTCGCGGTTTACTGGCGTGTCATAGCGGGTGCCCACGGGACTGCCGGCACGCACCTGCGCCCGCTCGGCCTCGGTGATTGCCCCCATCCGGCAGCGCGGCGGCGCAATCCGGGTCTGCTGCACGGGCGAGGGGATGCCCTTGTCCTGCAGGGTGGAGACCAGCGCCTCGCCGGTGCCGAGCAGGGACAGCGTCGCCACCACATCCAGCTTCGGGTTCGGGACGAAGGTTTCGGCGGCGATCTTCACCGCCTTCTGGTCGCGCGGCGTGAACGCACGCAGCGCATGCTGCACCCGGTTGCCGAGCTGGCCCAGGATGTTGGCGGGCACGTCATCGGGGAACTGCGAGCAGAAGTACACGCCCACGCCCTTGGAGCGGATCAGCCGCACCACCTGCTCGATGCGCTGCACCAGCGCCGCCGGGGCGTCGTCGAACAGCAGGTGTGCCTCGTCGAAAATGAAAACCAGCCTGGGTTTGTCCAGGTCGCCCACTTCCGGCAGGGTCTCGAACAGTTCCGACAGCAGCCACAGCAGGAAGGTCGAATACAGGCGCGGTTTGAGCACCAGCTGGTCGGCAGCGAGAATGCCGATCACGCCGCGTCCGTCGTGGTTGACCCGCATCAGATCGGCCAGCTCCAGGGCCGGCTCGCCGAAGAACGCCTCGCCTCCGTCCTGGGAGAGCCGGAGCAGGGCGCGCTGGATCGCGGCCACGGTCTGCGCGCTGACCAGCCCATACTCGGTCGAGATGTCCTTGCGCTCGTCGGCCACCAGGCCGAGCAGGGCGCGCAGGTCATCCAGGTCGAGCAGCAGCAGGCCACGGTCGTCGGCCAGCTTGAACACGATGTCCAGCACGCCGGCCTGGGTGTCATTGAGTTCCAGGATGCGCGCCAGCAGGGTCGGGCCCATTTCGCTGACGGTGGTCCGCACCGGATGGCCCAGCTTGCCGTACAGGTCCCAGAAGACCGTCGGGCTGCCGCTGGGTGCGTAGTCGTTCACGCCGATTTCCTGCGCGCGCTGCAGCAGCTTCTCGCCGCCGGCACCCGGGACCGCCAGGCCGGCGACATCGCCCTTCACGTCGGCCAGGAACACCGGCACTCCGATCCGCGAGAAACCCTCTGCCAGGGTCATCAAGGTCACGGTCTTGCCGGTGCCGGTGGCTCCGGCCACCAGTCCGTGCCGGTTGCCCAGCGCGGGTTGCAGCGTGACGGCGATATCGTCAGTGACGCCTTTGCCAAGCAGGATCGGGTCCATGGTCAACTCGCTGTGGTCGGGCAGGTGAATGGGGAAATTCTAAACGCCGGAAGGGGGCCGGCGCTCGACCGGGTTGCCCCGATGCAAGCCGCGCGGCTACTCTGCCTGCTCATTCGTTCACAGTGCCAAAGATGCCCGTTCCTGTCCTGTTTGTCCGTGGTTGGCCGCTGCTGGCATTGGCTGCTCTGTTCACCGTCGCGCCGCAGGCGCAGGCCCAGCGCGTCTCGGCACGCGACAAGGTCAAGATCGAGGCGCTGGAGCAGCGCATGGCCGCCGCTGAAAAGCGTTTTGCCGATGCCCAGGTGCTGGTCGCCAACGCCGACCCCAAGGGGCGCAACGAAAGTGATGCGGCGCTGGAAGACATGGAGGACGTGGTCAGCGCCTGTGTGGTGCAGAAGGGCTGCCAGGTCAGCAACCTGTTGATCACCTACAAGCGCCTGCTGAAGAGCAGCGCCGACGCGGGCAGCGAAGAGGAACAGGAGATCGCGGGCAGCGGCCCGGCGCTGCTGGAGGCCGACCCGGACCATATCGGCCCGCTGGCGGCCGATGTCCCCGAGGCGGCACGTGCCGCCGCACTCCTCAACGACAAGCGCCATGCCTTCGACAACATGGTCGAGTACAACCCCGCCGTCCAGGCCGGCATTCGTCGCTGGCTGACCGACATGCGTCCGGCGTTGCTGACCAGTTACGAGAACTACCAGAACCTGCGCTCGGTGATGTGGCCGGAGTGGGAAAAGCGCGGCCTCCCCGAGGCGCTGCTGTTCGGCATCATGGCCAAGGAATCCAATGGACGCGTGCACGCCAGTTCGCGCGCGGGCGCGGCAGGCCTGATGCAGTTCATGCCGGCCACCGGCCGTCGCTTCGGCCTGGGCCCGGACGGCACCGGGTTTGACACCCGTTTCGACGCGCGCAGTGCGGCCGAGGCCAGCGCCACCTACCTCAACGAGCGCATGCGCGAGCTCAACAACAGCGTCGAGCTGTCGCTGGCCGGCTACAACGGCGGCGAAGGTCGCGCTTTGCGCGTGTTCCGGCAGAACCCGGGGCAGGGCTTCTGGGTGGACGGCGTGTACAACCAGTTCCCGGCCGAAACCAAGGATTACGTGCCCATGGTGATCGCCGCCGCCTGGATCTACCTGCACCCGCAGCAATACGGCGTCGAGTTCCCCAAGATCAGCGCGCAGCCGGCCACCCTGCGCCTGGCCAAGTCGACCACCATCTACGAACTGACCATCTGCCTGGGCAGCGCCGGCACCCGCGACGGCTACATGCGCGTGCTGCGCAACCTCAACCCGCGTTACGAGGCGGACGGCTGGATTCCGGCCGGCACGATCATCAACGCCACCACCCGCATTGCCGGCCTGTACAACCGTTACTGCGTGTCCGGTCCACGCGCGGACCTGGCCCGCACCCTGATCACGGCGGACCTCAATGCCGCCATCGTGCGTCCCAATGCCGTCAGCTATACCGGCAACGTGGCGGTCGGCAGCGTGGTGCCGATGGCCGGCGTGGAAGCCGCGGCAGCCGCCACCGCGCCCACCGCGCCGGTGGCCGTGGCGGCCAAGCCCAAGCCCAAGCCGGTGCGCAGCGTGAAGGTGGGCAAGGGCGATACCCTGGGGCGGATCTCGGACAAATACAGCTGCGACCTGCGCGAGCTGGCCCGGGCCAACGGGCTCAAGGCTCCGGCCTACGCACTGCGGCAGGGGCAGTCCTTGAAACTGCAGGGATGCGGGAAGTAACCCGGAACCTGTTAGGCTCGCCGCCATTGAAGCGCTCTTTTAAGGAATGACGATGGATATCACCGCCATCAACGAGATGTTCGCCAACATTCGTGAGAACACGGACTGGGACCTGCAGGGCAACCTGGTGTGGGGCTACTTCTTCGTCAACACCACCCCGGAGCCGCTGCAGGGGCTGGCCAACGTGCTGGAAGGCCAGGGCTACACCGTGGTCGAGCTGTTCGAGCCGGAGCTGGAAGAGGGCGAAGCGCCGTACCACGTGCTGCATGTGGAGAAGATCGAGATCCACACCGCCGAGTCGCTGGACAAGCGCAATCATGAGCTGCAGGCGCTGGCCGAAGCCAATGGCGTCGAGGATTACGACGGCATGGACGTCGGCCCCGTGGAGTTCGCGCACGGCGGCGACGACGCCTGAGGCCCGGTATCGACCAACGGTCGATACCTACCCCGGTAGGTCACGACCGTTGGTCGTGACGCCCGTCCCTCAGCGCAACACCGCCAGCGCCTCGCCCAAGCGCACTGCACGCTCGGCATCCAGATGCGGCGCAAACTCGGCCACGCCCGGCGGCAGCAGCACGATCACGGTCGAGCCGTAGTTGAACCGCGCCATCTCCGCAAACCGCTCCAGGGTGACGCCCTTGCCGCGATAGTCCTTGCGCAGGATGCGGTCGCCATAGGTGGGAATCTCTTCACCGCCCCATACTGTTTCCACGCCCGACACCAGCAGAGCACCCACCATCACCTGCACCATCGGCCCGAAGTCGGTCTCGAAGTGGCACACCAGGCGTTCGTTGCGCGCGAACAGCGCCGGCACCGTGTTCACTGCCGCCGGACCCACGCTGAACAGCCGGCCCGGCACATGTACGGTCTCGACCAGGGTGCCGGTCCAGGGCATGTGCACGCGGTGGTAGTCCTTCGGCGACAGGTACACCGTGGCGAACAGGCCATGGCGGAACACCTCGGCGGCCTCGGCATCGCCCAGCAGCTGCGCGGCGGTGAACGACTGGCCTTTGGCCTGGAAGATCACCCCGTCCTCGATCGCGCCCAGCTGGCTGATGCGACCGTCGGCCGGCATCAACAGGCTGCGCAGGTTGGCATCGGGCACGCGCGCCCCCGGCTTCAGCGCCCGGGTGAAGAACTGGTTGAAGGTCGGATAGCTGCGCGGGTCCGGGTTGGCCGCTTCGGCCAGGTTTACCCCGAACTTCTCGGTCACGGTGTCGATCAGCCAGCGCGAGATCTTCGGGTTGCTGGAATACGCCAGGCTCCGCGCCATGGACGACAGCAGGCGGTGCGGCAGGACGTAGGTCAGCTTCGTGGTCAGGCTCATGGTGCGGTTTTCTCGGTCAGCAGCTGCAGGTCGCGGGCAATGGCCTGCGCCTGGAAGGGCGGGCGGATCAGGCCGGCCAGCTTGCCGTCCGGGTCCAGGACGGCCAGGCTGGCCGAGTGCTCCAGGGTGTAGTCTTGGGGGTTTTCATCAAAATGCCTGCCTTCCACCTTCTGGAACACAAAGCCCAGCGAGGTGGCAAAGCGTTCCAGAGAGGGCACGTCCGCGGTGGCCGCCAGGGTGTCCTTGTGGAAGGCGTGCACGTACTCGCCCAGCCGGGCCGGCGTATCGCGCTCGGGGTCCACGGAAACGAACAGCACGCGCGGACGCAGGCTCTCAGGCTGGCTTTCCCAGGTTTTCTGGGCGCGCGCCAGGTCGGCCAAGGTCGTCGGGCAGACGTCCGGACAGAACGTGAAGCCCAGGAACACCAGCGTCCAGTGGCCCTTGAGCTCGCCGGGAATCATCCGGGTGCCGTCGGACTGGCCCAGGTTGAAGTCCGGCAGCGGGCGCGGCTGCGGGTAGAACGTGATCGATTCGGTGGCGGGGTGGTTGGCCGCCGGCTTCGGTGCGAACACCTTCTGCGCCGTCACCAGCCCCAGCCCGGCGGCCAGCGCGATGATCAGGATGATGCCTGTGGTGCGGTTGAACATGGAGGACCCGTTTCCGGAGTGGCCCACCATCATAGGGGAGGGCTCCGGCCCCGCCCAGCCGTTTCGCCTGCAACGGATGCCGCCGCCCCTTCCAGCGCCTATAATCGGGGGCCAATTTGTCTGTTGCCTTGCCATGACTGCCGATACGGCCGCCGAACTCCATACGATCATCGACCTGATCCGCTACGGCACCAGCCGTTTCAACGCCGCCGGGCTGACCTTCGGGCACAGCTACGACAACGCCCTGGACGAGGCCACCCAGCTGGTCCTGCACAGCCTGCACCTGCCGCACGACCTTGGTCCGGCCTATGGTCAGGCACGGGTCACCCGCGACGAGAAGCTGCAGGTGCTGGAGCTGTTCCAGCGCCGTATCGATGAGCGCATTCCGGCCGCCTATCTCACTGGCGAGGCCTGGTTTGCAGGCCTGAGCTTCAAGAGCGACACCCGCGCGCTGGTGCCGCGCTCGCCGATCGCCGAGCTGATCGAATCCGGCTTTGAACCCTGGCTGGCCGGTCGCGACGTGCATCGCGCGCTGGACCTGTGCACCGGCTCGGGCTGCATCGCCATCGCCATGGGCCACTACTACCCGAACTGGGAAGTGGACGGCGTCGACCTCAGCGATGATGCGCTGTCGCTGGCCGAAGAGAACAAGGAGCGCCTGCAGGCGCACAATGTCACCCTGCTCAAGTCCGACCTGTTCAATGGCCTCACCGGTCGTCACTACGACCTGATCGTGACCAATCCGCCGTACGTCACCAATGACGAAACCGACGCGCTGCCGCAGGAATACTCCTACGAGCCCGAAATGGGCCTGCGTGCCGGCGACGATGGCCTCGACCTGGTGCTGAAGATCCTGCGTGACGCCCCGCTGCACCTCAGCGAGGACGGCCTGCTGATCTGCGAAGTGGGCGAGTCCGAACAGCACCTGATCAAGCTGCTGCCGGAAGTGGACTTCGCCTGGGTGGAGTTCAAGGTCGGTCAGATGGGCATCTTCGCGGTCGAATGCCGCGAGCTGATCGCCCACAGCGCCCGCATCACCGAACTGGCGGCGCAGCGGCCGTGAGTTCCAATACCTTCGGCAAGCTCCTGTCGGTCACCACCTTCGGCGAATCGCACGGTCCGGCGATCGGCTGCGTGGTCGATGGCTGCCCGCCGGGGCTGGAACTGAGTGCCGACGAATTCGCCCACGACCTGCAGCGGCGTGCCACCGGCAAGAGCCGGCATACCTCGGCACGCCGCGAGGCCGATGAGGTCGAGATCCTCTCCGGCGTTTACGAAGGCCGTACCACCGGCATGCCGATCGCGCTGCTGATCCGCAACACCGACCAGCGCAGCAAGGATTACAGCAACATCGCCCAGCAGTTCCGCCCGGGCCATGCCGACTACAGCTACTGGCAGAAGTACGGCATCCGCGATCCGCGCGGCGGTGGTCGTTCGTCCGCGCGCGAAACCACCATGCGCGTGGCCGCCGGCGTCATCGCCAAGAAGTGGCTGGCGCAGCGCTACGGGGTCACGGTGCGCGGTTACCTCTCGCAGCTGGGCGAAATCACCCCCGCTGGGCACGACTGGTCGGCGGTGGAAGACAACCCGTTCTTCTGGCCGGTGGCCGAACAGGTGCCGGCGCTGGAAAGCTACATGGATGCGCTACGCAAGTCCGGCGACTCGGTCGGCGCGCGCGTCAACGTGGTCGCCGACGGCGTGCCGCCGGGCTGGGGCGAGCCGATCTACGGCAAGCTCGACGGCGAACTGGCGGCCGCGCTGATGAGCATCAATGCGGTCAAGGGCGTGGAAATCGGCGACGGCTTTGCCAGCGCCGCACAGAAGGGCACTGAACACCGTGACCTGATCACCCCGGAAGGTTTCACCAGCAATCACGCTGGCGGCATCCTCGGCGGCATTTCCACCGGCCAGCAGGTGACCGCTTCGATTGTGCTCAAGCCGACCTCCAGCCTGCGCCTGCCCGGCGCGACGGTGGACGCCACCGGTGCGGCCGTTGACGTCATCACCACCGGCCGCCACGATCCCTGCGTCGGTATCCGCGCGACCCCCATCGCCGAGGCGATGATGGCGCTGGTGCTGATGGACCAGGCGTTGCGTCACCGCGCCCAGTGTGGCGACGTCGGCGAGATCACCCCGCGTATTCCGGGAAGCATCGATGGCTGAGCAGCGTCCGAAGGTGTGGGTCAGTCAGCCGCTGTTCGATGACGTCATCGAACAGCTCGGGCAGCATTTCGACCTGACCGTGACCGACGCGGTGACGCGCTATGCGCCGAACCTGCTGGCCGAACGGCTGGCCCAGGTCGATGGCGCGCTGATCACCCTCAACGAACGCATTGGTGCGGCAGAAATCGCCGGTGCACCGCGGCTGCGCGCCATCGCCAACGTCGGCGTGGGCTACAACAATCTGGATGTCGATGCGCTCAGCGCGGCCGGCATCCTCGCCAGCAATACCCCGGATGTCCTCACCGAAACCACCGCCGACCTCGGCTTTGCGCTGCTGATGGCAACCGCCCGGCGCATCACCGAGGCCGAGCGCTGGCTGCGTGACGGGCAGTGGGGGCAGTGGTCGTTCCAGACCATGCTGGGTGCCGATGTTCACGGCAGCACGCTGGGCATCCTCGGCATGGGCCGCATCGGCCAGGGCATTGCCCGTCGTGGCGCGCTCGGCTTTGGCATGCGCGTGCTGTACCACAACCGCTCGCGCCTGCCCGATGCCACCGAGGCAGAGGTGGGGGCGCAGTATGTCGACCTGGATACGCTGCTGGCGCAAGCCGATCACCTGGTGCTGGTGCTGCCGTACAGCGCCAGCTCGCATCACATCATCGATGCGGCCGCGCTGGCGAAGATGAAGCCAACCGCCACCCTGGTGAACATCGCGCGGGGCGGCATCGTCGACGAGCTCGCCCTGGCCGACGCCCTGGCCCACGGCCGCCTTGCCGCCGCCGGTCTCGACGTTTTCGAAGGCGAGCCAACGGTGCGCCCGGAACTGCTGGCGCTGCACAACATCGTGCTGACCCCGCACATCGGCAGCGCCAGCCAGGCCACCCGCCGCGCGATGGTGCAGCTGGCGGTGGACAACCTGACCGCCGCGCTGGGGCAGGGCCCGAACGCGAATCACCCGCCGAGCGCGCTCAACGCCGACGCAGTGGCTGCCGTGAAAGCCGGCGGCGCTGCGGTGGGCGGCAAAAAAGACGACGCAAAACGATCGGGAACCGCGCCCCGGTTCCCTGACGTCACCATTTGAAGAACGCGTCGCCACGCGCCCTTGCAATGCGGTAACCATGACGCCTTGCAGCCCTGTCTGATACTAAATTCGATCAACGAGCGAAATCCCAATGAGCAATGCAGATCGTCGTTTCCACGTCGCCGTCGTCGGTGCAACCGGTGCGGTGGGCGAAACCATGTTGTCCATCCTCGCCGAACGCAACTTCCCCATCGCCACCCTGAGCCTGCTCGCCTCGTCGCGCTCGGCCGGCGGTGAGATCGAGTTCCAGGGCCAGAAGATCAAGGTCCAGGACCTGGCCGAATTCGATCCGAAGGGCGTGGACATCGCGCTGTTCTCCGCGGGCGGCAGTGTCTCCAAGGAATACGGCCCGAAGTTTGCCGCCGCCGGTGCGGTGGTGATCGACAACTCCTCGGCCTTCCGCTACGACGACGACGTGCCGCTGGTGGTCTCGGAAGTCAATCCGGAACAGGTTGCCAACCGTCCGCGCGGCATCATCGCCAACCCGAACTGCTCGACCATGCAGATGCTGGTGGCGCTGGCCCCGCTGCATCGCCGCTACGGCATCGAGCGCATCAACGTCGCCACCTACCAGTCGGTGTCCGGCGGTGGCCGTTCGGCGCTGGAGGAACTGGGCAAGCAGACCGGCCAGCTGCTCAGCTTCCAGGACATCGACCCGCAGCGCTTCCCGGTGCAGATTGCCTTCAACCTGATCCCGCACATCGACGACTTCCAGGACAACGGCTTCACCAAGGAAGAAATGAAGCTGGTCTGGGAGACCCGCAAGATCCTCGGCGACGACAGCATTCTGGTGAACCCCACCGCCGTGCGCGTGCCGGTGTTCTATGGCCACTCTGAAGCAGTGGCGATTGAAACCCGTGAAAAGGTCACCCCGGAAGCCGCGCGCGAACTGCTGCAGCAGTCGCCGGGCGTGGAAGTGGTGGACCGTCGCGAAGCCGGTGGCTATCCGACCCCGGTCACCCATGCCTCGGGCACCGACGCGGTGTACGTCGGCCGCATCCGTGAAGACCTGTCGCATCCGCGTGGCCTGAACCTGTGGATCGTGTCGGACAACATCCGCAAGGGCGCGGCATTGAATGCCGTGCAGCTGGCCGAGCTGGTGGCCGCCGAAGGGTGATGCAACGCCACGCCCTGCGTGGCTGGAATCGTCCGGAATCGCTATATTGCCGGCATGAAGAAACGAGTTCCGGGCGCGAAGCGCCCGCTCAGAGTGGTATCCACCCTGCTGCTGGCCCTGGCCAGCAGCTCGGCCATGGCCCTGGGCCTGGGCGACATCCGGGTGCTGTCCAAACCCGGCCAGCCGTTGCTGGCTGAGATCCCGATCATTTCCGCTGACCCGTCCGAACTGGAAAACCTGCGCGTGGCGCTGGCCTCTCCAGTCACGTTCGCCCGTGTCGGTCTCGACCGCCCGACCGGTCTGGTCAGCGAGCTGCAGTTCGAACTGACCCGCAATACCCAGGGGCGCGCCGTGGTCCGCGTCAGCAGCCAGGCCCCGGTCACCACCCCGTCACTGAACTTCCTGATCGAGGCCGACTGGGGGCAGGGGCGTCTGGTGCGCGAGTACTCCGCGCTGGTCGATGCGCCCGACAGCGCGGTGGCGGTGGCCGAGCCTGAAATCGTCGCGCCGGAAGGGGCGATGTCCAACGCCATCGTGCGTGAAGCTGAAGCTGCCTCTGCGGCGGCCGAGCCGCTGGCCGCCGAATCGCAGCCGGCCGAAGCGACCCCGTCGCGGACCAGTCC
>NZ_RHPP01000290.1 GCF_003935715.1 Stenotrophomonas sp. 278
TGAACCTGTCCCCTGAAATCGGACGCCAAGAAGTACGGGGTCAGGAAGCGGCTTTCAATTGCTTTGCGTAGTCGTTTGGCGACACGAATCCCAGTGTCGAGTGTAGCCGGGTTGGGTTGTAGAAGCCGTGGATGTAGTTCGCAATGGATCGCCGAGCTTCATCCTTGGTTTCGTATACACCGGTGGCTTCCTCAGTTTTCAATGTGGCAAAGAAGCTTTCGGCGACGGCGTTGTCCCAGCAGTTGCCCCGCCTGCTCATGCTCTGCACCACGCCGTGCGCGGTCACAGTTCCGCCGAACTCGCCACTGGTGTATTGGCAACCTCGATCCGAGTGGAACAGCAAGCCGGGCGGTCCCGGGCAGACCGCCCATGCGTTGAGAAATGCCTGCTGCACCAGATCATCGGGCATGCGATCTGACAAGCTGTATCCCAGCACCTGGCGCGTCTGCAGGCTGATGACGGTGGCCAGATACATCCACCCTTCGCGAGTTGCCAAATACGTAATGTCGCCGACCCAGGCCGGCTGATCGCTGTCAACCGAGAATCGACGGTCAAGAAGGTTCTCAGCAGCTGGACGACCATCCTTGCGCTTGACGCTGCGCGGGCGCTGCGAGCCTTTGATCCTGCCGCGCAGGCCTTCCTCGGCCATCAATCGGGCAACCCGTTTGTGGCCCACAGCGTGGTTTCGCGCGCGCAGCGCCTGCACCAGCCGCGGGCGGCCATAAGTACGACGACTCTGCGCGTGAACAGCGCGAAGTTCCTCGCGCACTTCCGCATCAGCGTCCGGTGATGGCTCGGCCAAGCGGCGCAGGTAGTCGTGGAATCCCGAGGGTGAAACATCCATCAGGCGGCACAGCAGGCGCACCGGATAGTTGGTCCTTTCACGAGCGACGAAGGCGAACCTCACTTGGACTCTTTGGCGAAGAACGCCGTCGCTTTTTTTAGGATGTCGCGCTCCATGCGCAGAGTGGCGTTCTCCGCTCTTAACCGGCTCAGCTCGGCCTCCATTTCCGTTGCGGGCTGCCGGGAGGGGGAGCGTAAAGGCTGGCCTGCGCGTGAGGCGGTGAGCCAGTTTGCCAGTGACTTCACAGCTACGTTGAGCTGCCGGGCGGCTGCGGTAGGACCAATGGATTCAGCTAACAGAACGGCTTGGGCCTTCTGATCATCGGTGTAATGACGGCGAGGGGGACGTGACATAGGGAACCTCCAAGTGCGAGTAAATTATCGCTTCTTGGCGTCCGTTTCAGCGGGGCAGGTTCA
>NZ_RHPP01000291.1 GCF_003935715.1 Stenotrophomonas sp. 278
CCGAGTGTGAGACTGGTGGGTGCTGAGGCGTACACGGTGCTCCAGCCGCCGCCATTTGCGCGTTCCACCACCTCGTAATGGGTGGCTGCAGCAATGCCGCCCCACGACATCGAAAAGGTGGTGCTGTAGCAGGTGCCGCCGAGGCTGATTGCCGGTACCGGATAGTGGCAGCGTCGCCACAAACACGGGATATTCATGATTGGCGGCTGCACACCATGCCGTGCGGTCGCCGATCAGACAGCTTCTCGCCAACCGGTTTCGCGCGTTGAACGGGTGCGCAAACAATTTTCGTACAGGACCCCAATACCTCCAAACTCTTAACGAGCAGGCTCCGGGACATCTGGAACTTCATCTGGGAGGGTTGGCATCCAGAATCGATTTCCAGCTACATCAAGCGCCCCCATCGGCCTCGCACCGCCGCGCTTAGGAGCCGGCTGGTAAAGTCCCATCAAAGTCACTGGGCGCTCCCTCTGCGCGATCTTCCTCAGGGAGTCCTGCTGGCTCGACTCCACATGAAGCCTTATCCCACCCTGACCAGCAGAGTAATAGTAAAGGTCTTTTGAGGGGAACAAATAAGCCCCCCCAAACACGTAAGCTACATACCCTGTGATTTCGATATAGCGAGAGTCATCTCGATCAGCAGAGGACCAAAGAGCTGGGAAGCTCTCACTGCAAACGATCTCATCAGAGCCTCCAGGGCCTATTCCCCGCACTCCAAAACAGCCCCCCACCTCGCTGCGCAGCTCTGCCTTGGCTGACGCACAGCAAGCAACCGCTATCAGAAGAAGCACGAGACATCTAGTGTTCACTGTAGAAATCCTCGTTCAGATATGCCTTCTTTCCGTGCTCAACAAAGCTACTTACCTTCCATTCCACAACTCTGCCGTTGGCCAATGAGACGATTGCGCTCTGATCGAAACCAGCCACACCGGACATTCTCACCCATTTGTTGTACTGATCTACAACATATCTAAGATCATTTCCACTGAACAACTGAAGCCCCGGATGGGTATGGACGGTACCAGCAGGGACAGAGAACGGGGATGGCCCACTTGAGAAGTCCGGGTTTACACTGTGTCTGAAACCGTCACTGGTCGCGGTTCCTATAACGATCCCATCCTTGCCGTAAAATAGTCTCGAAGCAATCTCGGTATCGTACTTGTCCGCTAGGGTTCACCCCCGTTTTCACGGACACTTACAAGAAGGCCGATCCAGGCCATGAGGAGTGTTCATGTCAAAGCGTAGA
>NZ_RHPP01000292.1 GCF_003935715.1 Stenotrophomonas sp. 278
CCTGCTGGCCCCGGCAGGTCGCCATGCCGGCGTCGGCCTGGGCGTGCTGCTGTGTGGCTGGACCCTGGCCGTGCTGGCATTGGCGGGGCCCAGCTGGCGTCAACTCGCACAACCCCTGTGGCAGGCACCCGCGCCGCTGGTGGTGGCATTGGACCTTTCCAGCCGTGTACGGGCCAGTGACCTGCCACCCTCCCGGCTGCTGCAGGCGCGCGCCAAACTGGCAACCCTGCTGCGCGAACGCCGCAACGGCGAAGTGGCACTGCTGGTGTACGCCGACGATGCCTTCACCGTCGCGCCGCTCACCAGCGACCGGGCCAACGTCGCGCTCTATCTGGACGCGCTCGATCCCAATGTGATGCCCCGCGACGGCCAGCGGGCGGCACGGGCACTGGAGGCGGCCGTCCTGCTGCTGCAGCAGTCCGGTGCCCGCCAGGGCGACATCCTGCTGATCACCGACCGGACCGACGCGGCCGACCGTGCAGCGGCGGCGAACGCACTGGCACAGCAGATGCGGGTTTCGGTGCTCGGCCTCGGAACCCCGGCGGGTGCGGCGTATCGCGGTGATGATGGCCAGATCGAACGCGCCCAGCTGGAGGAAGCCGGTTTGCGCGCGCTGGCTGCTGCAGGGGGCGGGGAGTACGCACGACTGACCGATGACGACGCCGACCTGCGCGCCCTGGGCGTGCTGCAGGCGCGGGAAGCGGGCGGCGGTCGCACGCAGGGGCAGTCGCTGTCATGGCTGGACGAGGGTTACTGGTTGTTGCCGCCGCTGATGCTGCTGGCGCTGCTGGCGTTCCGTCGCCGTGCGCTGGCGATGCTGGTGGGACTCGGCCTGCTGCTGCCGTTGGGCTTGCCGCAGCCGGTTCAGGCCGCCGAAGGCAGCTGGTGGCGCCGCGCTGACCAGCAGGACCAGCAACGCATCGCCGCCGGTGTGGACGCCTATCGCCAAGGTGACTTCGCTGCCGCCCAGGAACAGTTCACGCCCCTGCAGAACGCTGAAGGCCGCTACAACCTGGGCAACGCGCTGGCGCGGCAGGGGCAGTACGACGCAGCCATCGCTGCCTATGACCAGGCGTTGGCGCTGCGCCCGGGCATGCCCGATGCGGTCGCCAACCGTGCCGCCGTGGAGGCGGCGCGCAAACGCAAGCCGCCCGCCTCCGGGTCGCAGGGGCAGAGCCAGCCCAAACCGGGCCAGCCGCCATCCGGGCAGCCGCCCCGGTCACCCCCGCAAC
>NZ_RHPP01000293.1 GCF_003935715.1 Stenotrophomonas sp. 278
GGCGCTGCGGTCGGGTGCCGGCGCGCTGGCGCGCCCGTTGCGCTTCGCCGTCGGCGGTCAGCTGCCAGCCCCAGCGATGAGTGTCGGGCACCGGCTCGCCGCGGCGCAGGGGGGCCGGCAGTGCCGTGCTCACCACCTCGCCCAGAGGGGCGTGGGTGTAGCGCGCCAGCCACTGCAGCGAACGCCACAGCTCGCCATCGAGCAGCGGCAACGCATCCAGCCACTCGCGGGCGTCGCGCAGGGGAGTGTCGGCATCGGCGCAACCCACGCCGGCGACCACCCCGACCAGTTCGCGCGAGCCAAACGGCACCCGCACCCGGCGGCCGATGCTGTCTGCCCCGGCGGTGGTACCGGAGGGCGGGGCATAGTCGAACAACCGGGGCATCGGCAGCGGCAGGGCAACCTGCACGGTCGGCGCGCCAGGCGCGGGGGCCGGGACGCTCTCCAGGGACAGGACAGGGGCCGCAGGTGTGGAAGACATCGGTCCAGTGTACCGGGCACGGCAACCCTGTTCAGGGCACCCCGCGGGTCATCGGCCGTGTCCTGCGAGACTAAACATCGCCTAAATATCGGCCGCTATTGGAGATTCAGTCTTATCCACATCTTCTGTGGATAAGCCTGTGCGCGAGCGCTGGAGCGTAGGAGTTTCCTGCGGCGGTTCTGCTGTGTGGGCCGGGTTGGTCAAAAAATCGCCACATATATAATGCTCATATAATCAATAACTTGGGTGTGAAACAAAGCTGACACACAACTGATGTCGCCTTCACCTTGCGTTTTTCCCCGGTTTTTGGTGGTGCTGTGCACAACCTGCGTCGGGAAGACGCAGGCTTGGCATTGCCGGTCTTCACATGCTGCCCGGATCAGCACGCCTGAGGTGAGGCGCAGTCGCTATCATTCCGGCTCATGATGGAGTTGCTATGACGGCTGCGAACGCCCCGATCTCTTCCAACGCAGCCGGTGCCCTTCCGGCTTTCCTGCGCGGAGTTGAACGCCGCGCCCTGGTGGTGGCTGAACTGCAGTGCGGCAACCCGACCGTTGCCGAACAGGCGCTGGTGGCGGTGATGCGGGCCTTCACCGGCATCGCCAGCGACGTGCCGATGGCGCAATGGCCTGACCGCTTCTGGATTCTGCTGGCACACCGCCATCCGATTCGCGTGCCGGCCGAAGGCGGCCACTGGGAGCCGGCGCTGGCGCACCTGCCCAGCCTGTCGGCACC
>NZ_RHPP01000294.1 GCF_003935715.1 Stenotrophomonas sp. 278
ACGTGGTGCCGCCCGACCCGGCCGCGCGCGCCCGTGACCTCTGGCAGCAGGGCCGACCGCGTGCGGCACTGGCGCTGCTGTACCGCGCCAGCGTGGACAGCATGAGCGAGCGCGCCGACGTGGTGCTGCCACCAGGTGCAACCGAATCGCAGTGCCTGCGCGCGTCGCGGCGCATGCCCGAGGAAGCCGACCGCAGCCTGTTCGCGCGCATCGTGCGGGTATGGCAGTACGCCGCCTATGCCGGTCGCCTGCCCGAGACGGAAGAGTTCGACGAACTGGCCACCACCCTGCGGCAGCAGTTCGGGTGGCGCGCATGAGTTCCCGTCTGCGCTGGGCGTTGGTGACCGCGGTACTGCTGGTGATCGGCATTCCGCTGACCATTCTGTTCCTGCGCACCAACGAGCGGGTGACCCGCACCGAGCACCTGCCGCCCCAGGGCGAGGCCAGCTACAACCCACTCTACGCGCTGAGCCGGGCGCTGCACGCCGATGGCGTCACCGCCCAGTCGCTGCCGCGCGTGGACCTGGCACGCATGCCGCTGCAGCCAGGCGATACCGTGCTGCTGCTCAAGGACAGCGCCGACGTGCCGCCGACCACCGCCTCCGCCCTGCTGGAGTGGGTGGACCGCGGCGGCCACCTGCTGCTGCGCACGCCGCCGAGGTTCAAGGGCGACGAAGCGCCGCAGGGCACCCTGCTGGATACGCTGGGGGTGTACAGCGAGTTCTACGAGAGCGCCTGCAAGCCCTTCCACGTGGCGGACGATCCGGGCCACAGCGAGTTCTGCCGTGGCCGTCGCTTTGAAGTGGACGACGTGGACGGCGTGCGCGTGGAGCGCCGCTGGGGTGACGACGATGGCCTGGTGTTCGTACGGTTGCGCAAGGGCCAGGGCACCGTCGACGTGGTCTCGGACATGACCTTCCTGGAAGGCACGCCCCACCACTTCGACCCGGACGACCCGAAGGGCAGCCTGGCTGACGGCCTGCACGATGTTTCCCATCGCGACCTGACCCGCTACCTGCTGGCCCCCAACTACGGCAAGGGCACGATGTGGCTGGTGTATGGCTCGCGCCCGCCGACGCTGTGGTACCGCATCTTCTACCAGGGCTGGCCGGTATGGGTGCCGCTGATGCTGGCCCTGCTGGGCTGGCTGTGGCAGCGCGCGCAGCGCATGGGC
>NZ_RHPP01000295.1 GCF_003935715.1 Stenotrophomonas sp. 278
GGGTTCACCCCCGTTTTCACGGACACTTACAAGAAGGCCGATCCAGGCCATGAGGAGTGTTCATGTCAAAGCGTAGAAAGTTCAGTGCCGAGTTCAAGCGTGGTGCGGTTGAGCAGGCCAGCCAGCCCGGCGTCAGCTGTGCCCAGGTGGCCAGGGAGCTGGGGATTCGCGACACCCTGTTGACCCGCTGGAAGCGCGAGGCACACAGCCCGGGATCTGCCGCCTTCGGCGGCACCGGGACGCCCCGGGATGAGGAGCTGGCCCGCCTCAAGCGCGAGCTGGCGCGGGTGAAGAAGGAGCGGGATTTTTTGCGAGAAGCGGCGACGTTCTTTGCAAAGGGATCATCCTGAGGTATCAGGTGATCGAACGTTGCCGCGATGAGTTTCCGATTCGGCTGATGTGCCGCTGCCTGAAGGTATCGGCCAGTGGCTATTACGAGTGGCGTAAGCGTCCACCGAGCGCTCGGCAGGTCGACAACGAACGCTTGGTTGTACGGATGCGCGAGCTGCATGAGGACAGCCGGGGTACCTTGGGAGCTGGCCGTATGCGCGAAGACCTGGCTGAGGAAGGCGAGACTGCCAGCTTGAACCGGGTGGCACGCCTGATGGCAGCGGATGGCCTTCAGGGCTGGCCCCGACGCAAACGTCGCGGGCAGCGTCCAATTCCGGCAGTGGCACCGCCGGGTGTGAGTAACCTGCTTGAGCGCGATTTTTTCGCGTTGGAGCCGGAGACCAAGTGGGTCACGGACATCACGGAAATCAAGACCCAGCAGGGCAAGCTGTATCTGTGCATCGTGCTGGATCTTTACGACAAGTACGTTCCGGGGTGGTCAATGCACGATCGGCAGGACCGTCAGATGGTGATCCGGGCTGTGCAGATGGCGGTGTGGCAGCGGCAAGGAACTCATGAGGTGATCCTGCATTCGGACCGTGGCAGCCAGTTCCGCAGCGGTGACTACCAGGATTATCTGGCCGCTCACAACGTGATCTGCTCAATGAGCGCGGTGGGCCATTGCGGTGACAACGCGGCCTGCGAAGGCTTCTTTGGGCTGCTCAAGCGAGAGCGGATCTATCGAACGAGCTACCCAACACTGGATGCGGCACGAGCGGATGTGTTTGACTACATCGAGCGACGCCACAACCCTAGGATGCGCAGAAGGGTCGCCAAGCAGGA
>NZ_RHPP01000296.1 GCF_003935715.1 Stenotrophomonas sp. 278
GTTGATGCCGTCGCCGGCCATCGCCACCGTGCGGCCCTGCGCCTGCAGCCTGCGTACCAGTTCCGCCTTGTCGGCCGGGCGCATTTCGCCATGCACCTGGTCCAGCCCAAGTTCGGCGGCCACCGCACGCGCGGTGGCGCTGCCGTCGCCGGTCGCCATCACGATCTGCAGCCCGGCCCTGTGCAATTGGGCGATGGCTTCTGGTGTGGACGCCTTGATCGGGTCCGCCACCGCCAGCAGTCCCGACAGCTGCCCGTCCACGGCCAGCAACATCACGCTCGCGCCGCCGGCGCGGAGCTGTTCGGCATCATCGTGCAGCGCGTTGGCCGCGATGTCGTGCTCCTGCATCAGCGCCGCGTTACCCAGCAGCAACGCGCGGCCCTCGACGCGACCCTGCACCCCCATGCCGGTGAGCGAATCGAAGTCGTCCGGTGTCGACAGCGGGACACCGCGTGCTTGCGCCTCGGCGACGATGGCAGCGGCCAGCGGATGTTCGCTGCCCTGGTCAAGACTGGCCGCCCAGCGCAGCACGTCCGACGGGTTGAATCCGGCCGCCGGCACAACGCTGTGGAACGCCGGACGGCCCTCGGTGAGGGTGCCGGTCTTGTCCACCACGAGTGTGTCCACCTTGCGCAGGGCCTCGATCGCTTCGGCGTCGCGGAACAGCACCCCTTGCTGCGCGGCGCGGCCGGTGGCGACCATGATGGTCATCGGCGTCGCCAGGCCCAGCGCGCAGGGACAGGCAATGATCAGTACCGCCACCGCGCTGAGCACGCCGTGGGTCCACGCCGGCTCCGGCCCGAACAGCCCCCAGCCCAGCAGGGTCAGCAGCGCCACCGCCAGTACCGCCAGTACGAACCAGAACGCCACCTTGTCAGCCAGGCGCTGCATCGGTGCGCGTGAGCGTTGTGCCTGCGCGACCAGCTGTACGATCTGCGCCAGCATGCTGTCATCGCCGACGCGATCGGCACGGATCACCAGTGCACCGGTGCTGTTGAGCGTGGCCCCGATCACCTTGTCGCCAGCAACCTTGGCCAACGGGACCGGCTCGCCGGTGAGCATGGATTCGTCCACGCTGGAACGGCCTTCCAGGACCGTGCCGTCCACCGGCACCTTCTCGCCGGGCCGCACGCGCAGGCGGTCGCCCGGCTGCAC
>NZ_RHPP01000297.1 GCF_003935715.1 Stenotrophomonas sp. 278
ATTATATTCTAAGAATAAAAAGGAAAATTTCAATTTTTTACATTTTTTATATCTCTTTTCTAATTTCTTGCTGTTCTTTATGTTAGCTACCATTGCAGTAACTAAACTTTCATTTACAATTGGTATTTTTAGACCTTTTTCTAAGTATCCAATATTCTGGAATTCTTGATTAATAAGGTCTGTTGGATTGAGATAAGATATTTCGTGGTCCACATATTTTTCAATAAGCTTTTTACCTACAGGGTATTTGTAAATATATTTGTACCAATGCTTTCTGATAAAACGTTGGAAAATGTTATATTTACCTATAATCCCGCAAAACTTTATTGCGGTTTCAGATTTCCCTTCATTTAATAAAGTTATAGTAAACCCATATTTACCGACGACAGTAATATCTTTTTTGGTTATTCCTTCAGTTATTCTTGATACAATTTTAGAACTATTAGAATACCAGTAGTACTTTGATGTTTGTTGAATTGTAATCACTATCAAAATAATACCTACCCATTCGCCTAACGTACCATATCCATCAAATGTAAACCCAAGAAATTTAACTACGCCCACCATTTTCTATCACCTCAGAAATAATATTATCAAATAATCTTAGATAACTAAACAGGGGACTTGTAAATTTCAGATAATTACTCATTGACTTTTCCCATTCATCCTTTATTGCGTCTACCCTTTCCGCCACAGCGACAAATTGATATTGTGAAATTTTATACATAGCTTATAATTTTAATTATCAGCGAGTGGTCCGCTGAAATAAATTATAGGTGGTGAAAAATTTGTACTTTGTTATAAGAGAAGCAACTAATGGCCAATATTACTTCGTTATTAAGTCCAATAACAATGAAGTAGTAGCAACTAGCGAAACATACTTGACTAAATATTCCGCTGAACAAACCATTAATTCTATAAAAAACGGAATCACCAAAGACTCTCAAGTTATCGATATGACTAAATAAGACGACTAACTTCATTTGCTAGGGAGTTCATTTCAGCTGCTTTTTCTACCAAAGCAGTTGAGATACTTTCTAGCTTTTCTGATTTAACAGAATTAAATACTGGCGTCTTGATACTAATCGATACATCTTGACGAGAATCAGGACTCGTTGCTCTATTTTTTTGCACCACTGATCTGTACTTTTCTAC
>NZ_RHPP01000298.1 GCF_003935715.1 Stenotrophomonas sp. 278
ATCGTGCTGGGGGCAGGCAGCGTCGGGGGCTGGACGTTGCCGCTGGCAGCATTCGCGGGCGGGGCCGCGGCAATCAGCCTGACCTACGTGCTGGCGCGGCCGGGTCGCAACAGTGGCACGGCAACGCTGCTGCTGGTGGGGATCGCGATGGCGGCGTTCTGTTCGGCGGCGATCGGCTTCCTGACCTACATCGCCAGCGAGAGCGAACTGCAGTCGCTGGTGTTCTGGCAGATGGGTTCGCTGGCGCAGGCGGACTGGGCGGACGTGGCGGCTGCAGCGCCGGTGTTCGTGCTGGGGACGCTGGCACTACTGCGGCTTGCGACGCCGCTGGACATGCTGGCGCTGGGGGAGCGCCAGGCGCAGCACCTGGGGCTGGACGTGCCGCGCACGCGCCTGAAACTGATCGCGTTCAGTGCGCTGCTGGTGGGGGCGGCGGTGGCGTTTGCCGGATCGATCGGCTTTGTTGGCCTGGTAGTCCCGCACGTGGTGCGGATGCTGGTGGGCCCGGGACATCGCTGGCTGCTGCCGGTGTCGGCGGTGACCGGCGCGCTGCTGATCGTGGTGGCCGACACGGCCGCACGCACGCTGGATCCGCCGGCGGAAATCCCGCTGGGGCTGTTCTCGGCGGCGTTGGGTGCGCCGTTCTTCCTGTGGCTGGTACTGCACCAGCGGCGGAGCGGGGCGGTATGAGCGCGCCGTTTCTGCAGTTGCGGGCGGTGGGCGTGCGCTTTGGGGAGCGCGCGATTCTGCACGACATCACGCTGGGTTTCTCGCCGGGCACGCTGACGGCACTGGTGGGACCGAACGGGGCAGGTAAATCCACGCTGCTGGCCGTGGCGTCGGGGGACGTGCCGGCAGATGCGGGGCAGGTGATCCTGCATGACCAGCCGATCGGGCACTGGAAGGCAAAGGCGCTGGCCCGCGAGCGGGCAGTGATGCCGCAGGACCATGCGGTGCGTTTCGCGTTTACGGTGGACGAGGTGGTGGCGATGGGTCGGCTGCCGCATCCGGCGGACCCGGCGCGTGATGCGGCGCTGATCGAGTCGGCACTGGACAGGGCGGAGATGCAGGGACTGCGGTCGCGCGAAGTGCGCACGCTGTCGGGCGGCGAGGCGGCCCGCGCGACGTTCGCG
>NZ_RHPP01000299.1 GCF_003935715.1 Stenotrophomonas sp. 278
GGTCGCCCGGCAGCGCCGCGACGAACGGAGCCACACCGGCATCCTGGCCCAGGCGCAGCGCCAAGGCATGCGGGTCGATCGGCGCGGTGGCGTTCACGTGCAGGCTGCGTGCCAGCACCACTTTGCGCAGCGGCGTGTAAGGGTTGGCCAACGTGTCCAGCGCGTGTTCCACAGCGCGGGCATACGCGTCGGGTGTCGGTTCGCTGCGGATATCGCCCACGAACGCCGGCACCCCGTTGTCGCCTGACGGTAATGCGTTCATCAACGACACCGGTTGGTACAGCACATCCCACCCGGTTGGATCGAACGGCAGCGCCCCCACCAGCAGCGGCAGGCCGGCGGGTGCGGCATCGAAGAAGGTGTTTACCCGCTCCTGCAATGTCGCAGTGCCACCTGCAGGCAGCATCGCGCGGCAGCCGCGGGCATCCAGCGTGCGCGTGCCGGTGCGCAGCAGGAAGCCCGGCGCGGCGTCGTCCAGTTGAATACCGCCGAACATGTCTTCGTTCGCGCTGGTGAAGTACAAGGCCTCGCTCATGGCGCGCGCCTCGCATGCAGTGTCGCCGCGATGGACAGCGCCAACAGCAGCACGCCGACCAGCAGGTAAGGCATCGGAGGGGCCACCCGATACAGCAGCGTGCCGACCATCGGTCCGATCACCATGCCGAACCCCTGCACGGACGCCACTGCACCGGCAGCGGCCCCTTGTTCGTGCGCGTCCACCGAATCGGCGGCCAGCGCCTGGAATGACGGAAACACGAAACCCATCCCGAACGCCGCCACCGCATAAGTCGCCAGCAGCTGCCACGGTGCCTGGACCAGGGCCACCGATGCGAAGCCGATGCCGGAAATCAGCGCGCCCACGGCGATCCAGCGCCGCGGCGGCACGCCTTTGAGTTTCATCACCCCGATCTGGGCCAGGATCAGGCCCACCCCGACCGCGGTCAGCGCCAGGCCGGCCATGCGCGCGCCGTCCGCCGGGCTCAGGCGCAGCCGATCGATGGCGAAGAAGCCCACCGTCACCTGCGCGATGGTCACCGAGATCATCGCCAGCAACACCGCCAGCACCGGCAGGCGCAGGCGCGGGTCATGCCAGGCCAGCGTGCTGCGTGGCCGGTCGGCGGCGGTC
>NZ_RHPP01000029.1 GCF_003935715.1 Stenotrophomonas sp. 278
CGGCGCGGCGTGGCCGGCGGTGGCCGCGCGCGATGCGCTGATCGCGTCGGTGTTCCGCACCCGCCACGGCGACGACTCGCACCGTGCGCGGCTGCGCGTTGAGATCGGTCGGCTGCGCCGGCAGCTGCCGGACGGCGTGAGCCTGACCAGTCACGCGGACGGCTACCGGCTGGAGCTGTCCGCAGAAAGTGCCGTCATCGTGCTGGAGCCCCCCTTCGATGACGCCCCCGACGTAGTGGCGGCACTGCTGGCGGACGGTGCGGGCTGGTCCAGTTCGGCGCTGGCATTGGCCCTGGGCATCAGCCAGCGCGGGGTGCAGCGGGCTTTGGCGGGCCTGCAGGCGCAGGGTCGGGTGCGCGCGAGCGGGCAGGGCCGGGCCCAACGCTGGCGGGCAGCACCGCTGACCGGATTCACGACAATGTTGTTACTCCCCGGGCTGCTTCCGGACGATTAGTGTCGGCAGCAGGCACTCCTTCCGACGTGCCAGGAGACGCATCATGAACAAGGCTTCCACCCCGACCCTGCATGACGCGCAGGTGCTGCGCGAATACGGACCTTTCAAAGGCGCAGACGCCATACACGGCGTCAGTTTCGACGGTGAGCGGGTCTGGGCAGCGACCGGTCCGGCCCTGGTCGCCTTCGACCCCGCCAGCGGAACGCCGGTGCGCTCGTTGCCGGTCCCGTGCGATGCCGGCACCGCGTTCGACGGCACCTACCTGTATCAGATCGCCGAAGCGCGCATCGACAAGATCGACCCGGTCAGCGGCAAGGTGATGTCCTCTATCCCTGCTCCGGGGGGCGGCACGGATTCGGGCATGGCCTGGGCCGAAGGCAGCCTGTGGGTGGGACAGTACCGCGAGCGACGCATCCACGAGGTGGACCCGGACACCGGCAAGGTGCTGCGTACCATCGAGTCGGACCGGTTCGTCACCGGGGTCACCTGGGTGGACGGCGAACTCTGGCATGGTACCGACGACGGCGAACGCAGCGACATCCGCCGCATCGATCCGGCCACCGGCCGCGTGCACGAGCGCCTGCAGATGCCCGAGGGCATGCATGTAAGCGGTCTGGAATCCGACGGCGCGCAGGTGTTCTACGCCGGCGGCGGCCGCAGCGGACGGGTTCGCGCGGTACGCCGTCCTGGCGCTTAACGTGACGCATTCGCATTTGGGCGCTACCATGCGGCATGTCTTCCAACGCTTCGAACCTGACCGAACTGCTGATCCGCGAGCGGCCGGCGCTGCTGCGCCTGGTGCAGCGGATCCTGGGCGCTGATGGCGGTGCCGAAGATGTGATCCAGTCGGTCTGGTTCAAGGCGCGCGGGGTGGACAGCGCCCTGCCCATCGACAACCCGCGCGCCTACCTGTTTCGGCTGGCCAGCAACCTGGCCACCGATCACGGCCGCGAGCGCACCCGGCGCGCGCGGCTGTTGGCCGAGCAGCACCTGTGGGGACCCGACGAGGCGCTTTCCGCCGAGGAGCAGGCGATGGCCCAGGATGAACTGCAGCGTGTGCTGGATGCCGCCGCACATCTGCCTGAGCCTACCCGCACCATCTTCCGGCTCAACCGGCTGCAGGGCCTGACCCAGGCCGAGATCGCGCGCCGGCAGGGAGTGTCCGTCACCACGGTCGAAAACCACGTCCGCGCCGCGCTGCGGCGGCTGGCGTGGGCGCGGCAGGGGCGCTGAGCCGGTGCCGTCCTTGGGGAAGGCGCGTGCCTGATCGTCATGGGACGAGAGTCTCCGCGCCGGCTACCATGCCGGATTGCGCCTGACACCGCCGCCACTGCCAGCCATGAGCCCGCCCGAACCGTCACCCGCACCGCCGCTTGCCTCTGATCCCCCCGCCGAACAGGCGCGGGCATGGATCGCGTGGCTGACGTCGGGCGCTGTGGATGCGCCGCGCATGGAAGATTTCGAACGCTGGCTGGCGGTGCCCGGGCATCGGCGCGCCTTCGAATACGAGCGTCAACTGTGGCGCGTGCTGGGGCCGCCGGTTGCTGAAGAAGCCAGGCTTGCGCCGCGGCCGGGTCGCCGTCGCGCACGCTTGTCGCTGGCCGCCGCCGCAGCGCTGGCGCTGCTGTGGGTCTCCCCGGAAGCCTGGCTGCGACTGCGCGCCGATCACCGGACCGGCACCGCCGTTGCGACGGTGGCGCTGCCCGATGGCAGCGCAGCGGTCCTGGATGCCGATTCGGCCATCGCCGTGGACTACAGCGACACCCAGCGCGTGGTGCGGCTGCTGCATGGCCGGGTCTGGTTCAAGGTTGCGCCAGGCCATCCGCAGCCGTTCCGCGTGCTGGCCCAGGGCGGTGTGGTGGAAGACATCTCCACCGCGTTTGCGGTTGCCACCGCTGCCGATGGCGTGGAAACCGAGGTGGAGCAGGGCCAGGTGCGCGTGGCCGCGCGCGCCGACGGTGGCTGGACCTATCTGCTGGCAGGACAGCGCGCGGGGTTCGCACGCGGCGGTGCCGTGCAGCGGCATCCCGACCGCGCGCCTGATCGGATTGCCGCATGGCGCGAAGGCGAGTTGCTGCTCGATTCGACGCCAGTCGCTGACGCTGTGGCGCAGCTAGCACGTTACCGCGACGGAGCCACGTTCGTGCGTGGCGATCTGTCCACGCTACCCGCTGTGAATGCCGCATTACGTGTGGACCAGCCCGAGCAGGCGCTGGACGTACTGGCCGCCACCGCCGGCCTGGAGCTGATCCGTCTGCCGATGGGCGCGGTGATCGTGCAGGTGGCCACGCAGGACCGAACCACGCCGCGCTGAACCAATCGGACCGTCCGTTGCGATTCTGCTTGGGGAAGCTGCGCGCCGGTTCGTCTTACCTCCCGAACGTACCCGCCGCCGCCACGTACTTCGCAGCGCCCGTTTTTCCCGCGGGAATGCCGCCTGAGCGGCTTGTCTCACTTACAGGTTTCAACATGTCTCTTGTTTCCCGCCGGGGCCTGCGTCCGTCCCGACTCTGCAGTGCGTTGCTTGCCGCCGGTTTGATCACCACCTTCGCGTATCCGGCTTTGGCGCAGTCGCCTGACCCGTCCGCGTTGACCGCCACCCACCGCTTCGACATTCCCGCCCAGCCGCTCGCAGACGCGCTGCGCGCCTACATGCGCCAGTCCGGTGTGCAGGTGGCTTACCCGGCGGCATTGGCCAATGGCATCACCTCGAGCCCGGTCAACGCCGAGCTGGATGCGCAGTCGGCGCTGGCGCAGCTGTTGCTGGGCAGCGGGCTGGCCCCGCGTACGGTCGGCGCAGGCGCGATCACGCTGGAACGCGCACCGCAGGCCGCGCGTACCGACGGCGTGACCGTGACCCAGCCGCTGCGCGTGGCCGGTGACACTCTCCCCACCGGCAGTGCGCTGGACACGGCGCGCACGCTGGACACCTACCGCGCCACCGGCTCCAGCGTATATGTGCCGCGTGCCACCATCGAGCGCTTCCGTGGCACCTCCAACGCCGACATCGTCAAGGGCGTGGTTGGCGTGACCGCCGGTGATCCGCGTACCGCCAACGCGCTGGATCTGAACATCCGTGGCATCCAGGGCCAGAGCCGCATTCCGGTGATCATCGACGGTGGCCAGTCGACCATGGATACCTACCGGGGCTACGCCGGGCAGTCGCAGCGCACCTACCTGGACCCGGACCTGATCAGCAGCTTCACAGTCACCAAGGGGCCCAGCCTTGGCGCGAATGCGTCGGGAGGCATCGGTGGCGTCGTGGAAATGGACACGCTGAAGCTGGACGACGTGGTCCGCGAAGGCCAGGACAGCGGCCTGCGCGTGCGCAGCGGCATCTCCAGCGGCAGCGCGCGCGATCTGCCCGAATACGAAGGCGAGCCGGGTACCAGCCGCAACAGCCTGGGCGGGCAGTTCTTCAACATTGCCGGTGCGAAGCACTGGGATCGCTTCGATCTGGTCGCCGCGTATGCATGGCGCGACACCGGCAATTACTACGCCGGCAAGCACGGTTACGACGATTTCCCGCAGACGCGGCGCACGCTGGCCCCGCTGAATCCGCCGAACACCGAAGTGTTCAACACCTCGTCCAAGTCCAATTCGGTACTGCTGAAAGGTACATGGCGAATCGATGACGCGCAGACCCTGGAAATGGGCTACCGCAATTACAGCGGCCGCCAGGGCGAGATCATGGCCTCGCAGATCATCCGCGTGAACCGCGATCGCGTGCCGCAGTGGGAGCCGGGCAGCGTGGACCTGGATGCCTACAACCTGCGCTATCGCTTCGCCCCGGGTAACGACGCGGTCGATCTGAAGGCCAACCTCTGGTACACCAACGCCGACAGCCTGATGTACAACGGCCTGACCGGCATCACGCCGTGGTACTTCGACCGCCGCACCGAGTGGTATGACGGCCCGACCTTCAACGAGAACCCCGGCTACAAGGACGCCTACCGCAACAGCATGAACCAGGAGCGGTTCGGCCTCGACGTGTCCAACACCACGCTGCTGATGACAGACGCCGCCGGGTTGTTCACTTTCGACTATGGCCTGTCTTTCAGCAATGAGGACGTGGGCCCGGGCAAGAACGCGCCGATCATGTTCGATGACCTGGTCAACAACCGTTTCCTGCGCAATGCCCAGCGCAAGGAATACAGCGCGGTGGCCTCGATGAAGTGGCAACCCGACGACCATTGGGAAGTACTGCTCGGCGGACGCTTCAACCGCGTGAGCATCCAGGACCGCAACCGCCTGGCCACGGTCACCGAAGAGTCGGTGGTCGGCCAGTATCGCTACACCCAGCTGCTCGACGGCAATCCGGCGCTGCCGGCGTGGCGGGCCAAGCGCATCGCCATGCTGAACTGGTATCCGGACGCGAACGGGCAGTTCACCGAAGCCTCGCTGCTGGCCTCGCCGTACGAGAAGGGCACGGTCGCCGATATCACCGGTTGGAACTTCCACGACAACCCGGATACGGAAGATCTGATCGTGCCGACCGCATGGAGCTGGTCGCAGCCGATCAAGCGCACCGACAATGCGTTCATGCCGACCGCCAGCGTGACCTATCGCTTCAACGAGGACACGATGGTGTACGTGAAGTATGCCGAAGGTGTGAAGCTGCCCAGCCTGTTTGAAAGCACGCTGGGCCTGTTCACCGCGGCCAAGCCGGTGGACGGGGAGCTCAAGCCCGAACGCGCGGCGACCTGGGAAGTGGGAGCAAGCACGGTGCTGCACGGGGTGTTCGCGGATGGCGACCATGCCGCGTTCAAACTGGCGTACTTCAATACCCGCATTGATGACCTGATCACCCGCGACTACCGTACCCTGTCGGCGGGCTATATCCGCAACATCGATCGCTTCAAGGTGTCCGGCCTGGAGTTCCAGAGTACCTACGACGCCGGCAAGGTATTTGCCGACCTGTCAGGCCACTACTACTTCGAGGCCAAGACCTGCGCGCCGGATATCGCTGCCGAGCGCCGGGCCTATGGCGTGCAGCGCAGGATCGCCGAGCTGGCAGCAACGCCGGACTGCGTGGACGGTGGCTTCGAGGGGTCCTACAGCAATACCCAGAATCCGCCGAAGTACACGGTGAACTTCACCTTGGGCTCGCGGCTGTTCGACGAACGGTTGAGCTTCGGTACCCGCGTGGTGCACAACGCCGGCCCGATCAGCAAGCTGGACAAGGAATGGAACGTCGGGCTGTCGGCGATCCAGCAGTTGTACCAGCCGGCCACGATTGTCGACGTGTTTGCCAGCTGGCAGGCCAGCCAGAAACTGGCGCTGGACTTCAACGTGGACAACCTGACCGATCGGTATTACCTGGACCCGCTGGCGCTGGGCGTGATGCCGGCTCCGGGCCGGGTGATGCGGTTGGCGTTGACGTACCGGTATTGATCCCGGGGGTGACGGGCATGGCCCGTCACTACGCGGCGTCTCCCCCGGCTGGCGGCGTGGCGTGATGTATCCCGTAGAGCCGGGCTTGCCCGGCTGGGCAGGTGATGCATCTGTTTCAGCCGGGCAAGCCCGGCTCTACGATCCCACGCATCAACGCATCAGCGCGCCATCGCATCCGCGTGCAGCGCCTCATTGAGCTCATCCACGATGATGGCCCAGTCCGCATCGGATTTCAGCTGCTCGGCCAGGAACTGGCGCTGGCCATCGTTCCAGAACGGCGCTTCGGCCACGGTCACGTCCGCCGGCAGCTGATGCTTGAGAATGAAGGCGGCAATACCGTCCTTGCTCGCATCCAGCCCCAGCTGCTCGAAGAGGGTGGTCATGCGGGTTTCAGTGGTGTCCATCGGAAGTCCTCGTGGGGCGGTCAGGCTGGCATTATCGGCAACGGCAGGTGAGGATGGCATCGCCGGAATGGGGGAGCCGCCCGCAGTGCTGTAATCGGCTTGGGGCCGGTGGCCGCTCACGCGTCCTACTCCAGGTACCACCCACTAAGATGTGAATTGCATGCTTGCCCTCGACACCCCCGACGCCACCCGCAGCCAGCGCCTCAAGGCCGCCACCCGTGACAGTCACGGCGCGCTGGATGCGCGCATCATGGCCGGCGACATCTTTGCCAGCCGCGACCATTTCGCGCGCTTCCTGCGGGTACAGTTTCGTTTCCACCGTGATGTCGATGCGTTGTACGGCAGTGCGGCGCTGGACGCGCTGCTGCCGGATCTGGCCGAACGTCGCCGGCTGAACCAGGTCGCCCAGGACCTGCAGGATCTGGAACAGGCGCTGCCGACCCCGCTGGCGGCTCCGTTGCCCGCGGACCTGCCGCTGGCCGCTGCCCTGGGTTGGCTGTATGTGGCTGAAGGCTCCAACCTCGGCGGTACCGTGCTGTACAAGATGGCAGGAAAACTGGGACTGGATGCCGGCTTCGGCGCGCGCCACCTGGCCGCGCATCCGGACGGCGCGGCGCGCCACTGGCGCAGCTTCACCGCCGCGTTGGACAGCGTGCCGTTGACTGCGGAGCAGGAGCAGCAGGTCATCGATGCCGCCGACGCCGCGTTCCGCAGCGTACATGCGCACGTGGAACAGGAGTTTGGTCAATGAGGAGCCGTGACCGCTGATGCGCTGGCTGTGGTTCGCACTGGGTTGGGTGATGGTGGCGCTGGGCGTCATCGGCGCGCTGCTGCCGGTGATGCCGACCACCATCTTCCTGATTCTGGCGGTGGGTTGCTTCGCCCGTAGTTCGCCGAAGTTCGAGCGCAGACTGCTGGAGCACCCCAAGTACGGTCCCGCGCTACGGGCCTGGCGTGAGCAGGGCGCGGTAAGCCGCAGGGGCAAGGCGTTTGCCGCCGGCGGCATGGCGTTCGGGTTCGTGATGTTCTGCTGGGGGGCGCGTCCGTCGTGGCCGCTGTTGCTGGGGGTGGGGGCGTTCTTCCTGGCCAGCGCCATCTACGTGTTATCGCGCCCCACACCCGTACCGTAACCGCTACAACAACGGCACCAGCAACAACGCCACGATGTTGATGATCTTGATCAACGGATTGATCGCCGGCCCGGCCGTGTCTTTGTACGGATCGCCCACGGTATCGCCGGTGACCGCCGCCTTGTGCGCCTCGCTGCCCTTGCCGCCAAAGTGCCCGTCTTCGATGTATTTCTTGGCGTTGTCCCAAGCGCCGCCGCCAGTGGTCATCGAGATGGCCACGAACAGTCCGGTGACGATGGTGCCGATCAGCAGCCCCCCCAGTGCACGGGGTCCCAGCAACAGGCCGACCACCACCGGAACCGCCACCGGCAGCAGCGACGGCACGATCATCTCGCGGATCGCCGAGCGGGTCAGCATGTCCACCGCGCGGTCGTACTGCGGTTTGCCGGTACCCTGCATGATGCCGGCGATCTCGCGGAACTGACGGCGGACTTCCTCCACCACCGCACCGGCGGCACGGCCGACCGCCTCCATCGCCATCGCGCCGAACAGGTAGGGGATCAAACCGCCGATCAGCAGGCCGATGATCACCGTGTGGTCGGACAGATCGAAGGTGAACACCTCGCCGGGGTTGGCCGCCTGCAGGTTGTGGGTGTAATCGGCAAACAGCACCAGCGCGGCCAGCGCCGCCGAGCCGATCGCATAGCCCTTGGTCACCGCCTTGGTGGTATTGCCCACTGCATCGAGCGGGTCAGTGATGTCGCGGATTTCCGAAGGCAGTTCGGCCATCTCGGCGATCCCGCCGGCGTTGTCGGTGATCGGGCCGTAGGCGTCAAGTGCCACGATCATGCCGGCCATCGACAGCATCGAGGTGGCCGCAATGGCGATGCCGTACAGGCCGCCATGCAGATGCGCCAGCCAGATCGCCGCGCAGACCGCAATCACCGGCAATGCGGTGGATTTCATGGACACGCCCAGCCCGGCAATGATGTTGGTGCCATGCCCGGTGGTCGAGGCCTGTGCCACGTGCTGCACTGGCTTGTACTGGGTCCCGGTGTAGTACTCGGTGATCCAGACGATGAGACCGGTCAGCAGCAGACCGATCAGCGCGCAGATGTAGAGATTGAACGCGCCATGGGCGTTGTCCGGCATCAGCTGTGTGGTGATCGGGTAGAACGCAATTGCCGCCAGCACACCGGATACGATCACGCCCTTGTACAGCGCGCCCATGATCGAACCACCGGGCTTCACCTTGACGAACAACGCCCCGATGATCGAGGCGATGATCGACACCCCCCCCAGCACCAGCGGGTACAGGATGGCGTTGCGCCCGGCTTCGGCGAGCATCAGGCTGCCCAGCAGCATCGTGGCGATCACGGTCACCGCATAGGTTTCAAACAGGTCGGCAGCCATGCCGGCGCAGTCGCCGACGTTGTCGCCGACGTTGTCGGCGATCACCGCCGGATTACGCGGGTCGTCTTCGGGAATGCCGGCTTCCACCTTGCCGACTAGGTCCGCGCCTACGTCGGCCCCCTTGGTGAAAATGCCACCGCCCAGGCGCGCGAAGATCGAAATCAGCGACGAACCGAACGCCAGTCCCACCAGTGCGTGCAGTGCCTGGTCCTGGGCCAGGCCTAGCCGCAGCAGCAGCGCGTAGTAGCCGGCGACGCCGAGCAGGCCCAGCCCGACCACCAGCATGCCGGTGATCGCGCCGCCGCGGAAAGCCACGTCCATTGCCGCGCTCAGCCCGTTGCGGGCCGCTTCGGCCGTGCGCACGTTGGCGCGTACCGACACGTTCATGCCGATGTAGCCGGCCGCACCGGACAGCACCGCGCCGATCGCAAAACCGATCGCGGTGTACCAGCTGAGAAAGACGCCCACCAGCACGAACAGCACCGCGCCGGCGATGCCGATGGTCAGGTATTGACGGTTGAGGTAGGCGCGCGCGCCTTCCTGGATGGCGGCGGCGATTTCCTGCATGCGGGCATTGCCGGCGGGTTGCCGCAGGATCCAGCGCGCTGAAATGATGCCGAAGAGAATCGCAAGGATGGCGCAGAGCAGCGCCAGAGAAAGCCCATAACGTTCCAGCATGTCCCCTCCCGGGTGATGGATTGGCATCCAGCGGATGGACGAACCTCACCACGTAAAGGGCACAACGGGCTGCAACGATGGACCAACCCGATCAGACCGTGCCCGGTCCTCCTGCGTGTGGCTTTGTTCAGCAATCCTGGTGCGCCCTGATTATGCCCCACCTTCCCACCCTGTTCATCACGTCCCTGCCAGCCTCCGTCCATTGCCCAGTCACATCGGAGGCCTCCATGTCCCCACGTACCCTCCTGCCGCTGGCGCTGCTGGCGATCAGCCTCGCCGCCAACGCCGCGGATACCCCCGAGATCAAGCGCCCCACCGGAAGCCCGCAGGCCAACGGTGCCACTCACACTCTGCGTCAGATTCCCGAGGCCTGTGCGCGCCTGGAAGGCACCTTCAGCGGTGATGCCGCACAGCCCTACCGCTTCAATGTGGTGCGCACCAGTGAGCAATGCCAGCCGCGCTCGCGCTTCGTCGACTTTGACAAGGCGCAACCGAGTGCGGCCAAGGGCTGGAAGCTCAATGACGTGATCCGCGTGCCCAGCGCCGCCTGCCCGTCGCAGCAGGCGGTGGTCAGCGTGTGGCGGCTGCCGGTGGACAGGAAGCCGGAGCTGGACGGGCAGGGCCAGTCGCGGATCTATCTTGAGGATGCGAAAAAGCAGGCCGCTGCAGGCAAGACCGCGCAGGTGCCGATGTTTGCGGCGAAGGCGGAGGTGCAGGGGAAGGCCTGTATGTAATCCGTAGAGCCACGCCCTGCGTGGCTGCTCTCCGTTCCGACGTCATGAACGCCTGACGCCCGTCTTCGTCAGACACCAAACGCCGGACGGCGAATCGCCATACCGGCACCCGTGCCTTCGGATGCTTGTTCCGCGCGTTGCGCGGGTACCACGCAGGGCGTGGTACCTACGGAATTTCTACGTGCGCAGGACGATTGCGCCGTTCGCCGGGCCTGGGCCCGGCGGAGCTTCGGTCAGGCCTCGAACGCCGGAAGTTTCTTTTTCACCGCCACGTTTTTCAGCGTGACGTAGCGGGGCAATCCATCCGCCCCGTAGGGCAACGGCGCTTCACCTTTGATCAACGGCGACAGATACGCGCGCGCCTTCTCGGTGATGCCGAAGCCATCGCGGCGGATGAAACCGGCCGGCATCTTTTTCTCATGGTTGGCCACCTTGTGCAGCGGAGCCGGCTCGATCTTCCAGCGGTAAGGCTTGTCGCTGCTGCGCACGATCACCGGCATCACCGCGTTCTGGCCCTTCAGTGCGTACTGCACTGCGGCCTTGCCGACCGCCTGCGCCTGCTCCCAATCCGTCTTCGAGGCGATATGCCGCGCCGAGCGCTGCAGGTAATCGGGCAGGGTCCAGTGCACCTTGTAGCCCAGCGCGTCTTTGACCCGGCCGGCCAGCAACGAGGCGACCCCGCCCAGCTGCGAATGCCCGAAAGCGTCCTTGCCGCCGCCTGCGTCGGCCACGAAGGTGCCGTCAGCCGTCTGGATGCCTTCGGAAGCCACCACCACGCAGTGGCCGACGCGCTCCACCACCTGTTGCACCTTGGCCAGGAAGGCGGCTTCGTCATAGGCACGCTCTGGCAGGAGGATGATGTGCGGGGCATCGTCAGGGCCTTCACCGGCCAGCCCGGCCGCGGCCGCCAGCCAGCCGGCATGCCGGCCCATGGCCTCGTAGACGAACACCTTGGTCGAGGTTTCGGCCATGGCGGCCACGTCCAGCGCCGCCTCGCGCACCGACACGGCCGTGTATTTGGCGGCCGAGCCGAAGCCCGGGCAGGTGTCGGTCACTGCCAGGTCGTTGTCGATCGTCTTGGGAACGCCGATGCAGGTCAGGTCGTAGTTGAACGCCTGGGCCAACTGCGACACTTTCCAGGCGGTATCGGCCGAATCATTGCCGCCGTTGTACAGGAACCAGCGCACGTCATGCGCCTTCAGCACGGCCAGCAGACGCACATAGCGGGCCCGGTCGGCTTCCAGCGATTTGAGTTTGTACCGGCACGAGCCGAACGCCCCACCCGGGGTGTGCGCCAGCGCGGCGATGGCTGCCGCCGACTCCCTCGAGGTGTCGATCAGCTCTTCACGCAGTGCCCCCAGAATGCCGTTGCGCGCGGCCAAGACCTTGATTCCTTTGGCTCTGGCGGTGCTTATCACGGCCGAAGCCGTGGCGTTGATGACGGCGGTGACGCCGCCTGACTGGGCGTAGAGCAGGGTGCCTTTGGACATGGTGCGACCTTGGTCTGGGGAGGAAGACATTGCAGGGACATTACCCGTATGAGGTAAAGTGCGTGTATTGCGGTGCAGCGTGAGCGGGAATATCCGCGCCGCGCGAACCCTTCCTTTTTACCAAGTTGGAGTCAGGTTGATGCGATTGGTTCTGTTGGGACCGCCCGGTTCGGGCAAGGGGACACAGGCGACGCGCCTGAAGGACAAGCTGGGCCTGGCCCACATTTCCACCGGCGACATGCTGCGCGCGGAAATTTCGGCCGGTTCGGAACTCGGCAAGCAGGCCAAGGCGGTCATGGACGCCGGCAATCTGGTGTCCGACGAGATTCTGCTGGGCATGCTGGAATCGCGTCTGTCCCAGGCCGACGTGGCCAAGGGCTTCATTCTCGATGGTTACCCGCGCAACGTGGCCCAGGCCAACGCGCTGGACGCCCTGCTGGCCAAGATCGGCCAGCCGCTGGATGCCGTGGTGCAGCTGGATGTGGCCACCGACCTGCTGGTGCAGCGCATCGCCGGTCGTGCTGCCGAACAGGGCCGTGCCGATGACAACCCGGAATCGGTGCGCAACCGTCTGAACGTGTACAACGAGCAGACTGCCCCGGTGGTGGACTTCTACGCTGGTCGCGGCACGCTGGAGCGTGTTGACGGCGTGGGTGAGCTGGACGAGGTGGAAGCGCGCATCCACAAGGCGATCAAGGCCTGATGCGGCGGGGCGCTGCTGCGGCAGCGCCAACGTCTTACACCTGCACGCCCAGCTCGGGGAAGAGCCGGGCGTGCGGTGTAAGGAACCAGCGAGCGGGCTTGCTCAGGGCCCCACAACATGAGCCCCCCTGGGGATTGGCCTCTTGGGGAGTAGGACCGATGGGGGTATTGCGGCTGGCAACGTGAATTGTGTCCGTCTTCACAGTACAGCGGTATAGGGGATTCCCTTACACGGTTCAGATTTCCCCTACGCAGCCACGCAGGGCGTGGCGCTACGCGCATTCCCCATCTGCGCTGATGATCGGCGACAATCGGGTCATGAGCACGATTCATATCCTTGGAATTGCCGGCACCTTCATGGGCGGCGTGGCCGCGCTGGCGCGGGAACTGGGCCATACGGTCCGTGGCAGCGACCAGGCGATCTACCCGCCGATGTCCACCCAGCTGGAGCAGCTGGGCATCACCCTGGACCCCGGCTATCGGGCCGACAGCGTCGCCGCCGACTGCGACGAGGTGGTGATCGGCAATGCCCTGTCGCGCGGTAATCCGGCCGTGGAAGCGGTGCTGGACGCCGGCCAACGCTACATCTCCGGTGCACAGTGGCTGGCCGAGCAGGTGCTGCCGGGGCGTGACACCCTGGCCGTGGCCGGCACCCACGGCAAGACCACCACCACCACCATCCTGACCTGGCTGCTGCAGGCCGCCGGCCGTGAGCCGGGCTTTCTGATCGGCGGGGTGGCCGAGGACTTCGGGGTTTCGGCCCGTGCAGGGCAGGGACGGGAGTTCGTGGTCGAGGCCGACGAATACGACACCGCTTTCTTCGACAAGCGCAGCAAGTTCGTGCATTACCGGCCGGTGGTCGCCATCCTGAACAACCTGGAATACGACCACGCCGACATTTTCCCGGACGTGGCCGCGATCCAGCGTCAGTTCCACCATCTGGTCCGCACCGTGCCGGCGCGCGGTCGCCTGATTGTCAATGGCGAGGATGCCTATCTGGCCGAGGTGCTGGCGATGGGCTGCTGGACGCCGGTGGAGCGTTTCGGTTTCGACCCGTCGCTGGAATGGCATGCCGAGCTGGTGCACGCCGATGGCAGCGCCTTTATCGTGCATCACCGCGGCGTTGCCGTGGGCCAGGTGAACTGGCCGCTGCTGGGCCGCCACAATGTGCTCAACGGTCTGGCTGCGCTGGCCGCCGCGCACGCGGTGGGCGTCGATCCGGTCACGGTCATCCCGGCCCTGGCCCAGTTCCGCAGCGTCAAGCGCCGCCTGGAAGTGATCGGCAGCGCACGCGACATCACCGTCTACGACGACTTCGCCCATCACCCCACCGCGATCCGCACCACGCTGGAAGGCCTGCGCGCCAAGGTCGGCGCGGCCCGCATCGTGGTGGCGATGGAACCGCGCAGCAATTCCATGCGCCTGGGCGCACATGCCGATGCGCTGGCTCCTTCGCTGGACGGAGCCGATGCCGTGGTGTTCCTGCATCGCCCCGAGCTGGCGTGGGATGCAGCCAACGTCATCGGTGCCGTGCGGGGCCAGGCACATGCGGTGCCCGACACCGATGCACTGCTGGCTCAGCTGGGAGACATCGTCCAGCCCGGTGACCATGTGGTGTTCATGTCCAACGGTGGCTTCGACGGCGCGCCGCGTCGTTTCCTGGCCCAGCTGCAACAGGGCTGAGCGTCATGAGTGAAACCGTGTCACTGCCGCTGTTTCCGCTGCATTCGGTGCTGCTGCCGAACGCGTCGTTGACGCTGCGTATCTTCGAGCGCCGTTATCTGGACATGGTGCGTGAGTGCAGCCGCAATGAGACCGGCTTTGGCATCTGTCTGATCCTCAAGGGCGACGAGGTTGGCACACCCGCGACCCCGGCGGCACATGGGGTGGAGGCGCGCATCACCGATTTCGATGTCGGTCCGGATGGCGTGCTGGTGCTGACCCTGCGCGGACACCGGCGCTTCCATGTGGAGCAGGTGCGGGTGCGCGACAACGGACTGATCGTGGCCGATGTCCAGTGGGCCGAGCCCGACCACGACGACGAGCTTCGACCCGAGCATGCGCTGTTGTCGACCGTGCTGGAGCACATCATCGAGCAGGCGGGCAATCCGTATGCGCCCAAGGTGCCGATGCTGCTCGACCAGGCTGCCTGGGTGGGTTGGAAGCTGGCCGAGCTGATGCCGCTGGAAGAGTCACAGCGGCTGCAGCTGCTGCAGCGCGATGATCCGCATCAGCGGCTGGATGATCTGCTGGGCTGGATTCCCTGATCCCGCGGGTCACGACCAACGGTCGTGACCTACCGCACTCACGAAACGGTGGATCACGACCGTGGGTCGTGATCGGTGCGCACGCGCAATACCGGCGTCTTCGATTCCGGATGCGGCTCCACTGCATGCGGCAATCCGTCCAATGCCTTACGCACCGCCTTCAACGACGGGTCGATGCCGCGCATGGGATGCCACATGCCGATCAGGCCGAAGTGCTGCTGGTAGCGCAGGGTCTGCGCGCTGCCCAGCCACAGCGGCTGCTTGCCCGGGGTCAGTTCGGCCGGAGCCGGCCACAGACGCAGCGCATAGATCTCGTACGGCGCATCACCGGCGCGGATCATCAGCAGCGACTCGACCTGGGTGTCCAGCGTTGCCGGCAGCACCGGCACTTCTTCCGGTGCGGCCGACTTGTCCAGCATCAGCAGCGCCTGCTCCCAGCCGGCCTGTGGCTGTACATGCCAGCCGTGGGTTTCCAGTTGCTGGCGCAGCGGTCCCAGCGGGCCGGCTACCTGCACGTCCAGCGGCCAGCGCTGGTCATCGTCGAACTCATTGCGACGCGCCGGCAGGGCGCGCCACGCGCCGTCCCACCAGCCCTGCGCGGTCAACGCGGCGGGTGCGGGCTGGGCCGGTTCAAAACGCAGCAGCTTGGCTTCGATGTTGCGCGGGGCATACCAGAACGCCGCCGCGGCGAACGTGCCGTAGAACAGCCATGACACCGGCTTGACCCAGAACGATCGGTTGAAGCGGCGGCGATAGGCGATGCCCAGCACCAGCAGCCAGAAGATGCCGAACAACATGCCGCCGATCACGTCGCTCAGCCAGTGCGCGCCGAGGTAGATGCGGGCAAAGCCGATCAGGCTGACGATGATGCCCGACAGCAGGTACGGCCACACCCGCGTGCGACCGGGGAGTTCACGCCCGATCAGCACCGCGAAGAAGCCGAAGGTGATGGTGGCCATGGTCACCGACACCGACGGGAAGCCGAAGCCGCTGCTCGCATTGGGCGGCCGCACCACATCGACAGTGGTGCCCAGCAGTTCGGTCAATGCATAGCCGAAGGCCAGGGCCGCCAGCCAATGTCCGGCCGCCATCCAGCGCCGGCGCCAGATCAGATAGCCCATGCCGGCAGCGGTCGCCGGCATCAAGACCTGCCAGGCACCCAGCGAGGCCAGCGCCGCCATCGGGTAGTCGGCCAGCGGGTTGCGCAGGGCCAGCATCGCCTCGTGCACCGCCAGGTCCAGCGCCAGCGGTTCGCCATGCGCGACCACGGCCATCAGCAGGGCGAACCAGCACCAGCCGAGCAACAGCAGCATCAATGCCAGCATCGCCAGCGGCACCGATTCACGGCGGTTCGGGTCGAACACCGCCACCGAGTACCGGCCCAGGGTGGGGTGGCGCTGATACCAGCGCAGCAGCCCCGCCAGCCAGGTGTCCATGCGCGCTGCCGACCAGCGGTAGCCATACAGCACGATCGCCCAGACCACGCCCAGCACCACGCCAACCAGGGCCAGCACCATCACCAGACGGCCGGCCACCGCCGCCACCGCGTCATAGGCTTCGCCCAGCACCCAGCCCGGGGCCAGGAACAGCAGCGCCCAGCTGATCGCGGCGATGCTGCTGGCCTGCAGGTAGCGGGGAACCGGCATCTTCATCATGCCGGCGATGGCCGGCACGAAAGGACGGATGGCTCCTACGTAGCGCGCCACCAGGATGCTCTTGAAGGCATTGCGGCGGAACATGATTTCGCCGCGGTCGAGCAGCTGCGGGTAGCGACTGAACGGCCAGATGCCGCGCAGCCGGTCACCCCAGCGGCGGCCAATCCAGTAACTGAGCGCATCGCCGGCCAGCGCACCCAGCGCGGTGCAGGCCACCGCATACGGGCCCGAGATCTGGCCCAGGCCGATCAGCACGCCCACGGCGAACAGCAAGGGCAACGCCGGCACGATCGCGCCCAGAATGATGACCGCATCGCAGAAAGCGATGAGGAAGACGACCGCACCGGCCAGTACGGGGTGAGCTGCGATCCACGCGAGCGTGGCATCGATCCATGAAGAGTCCATCGCCGGATTATAGAGGGGCAACGCTGACTGGCTGCCACCGGTGTGCGCCGAAACGACGTCATCTGCCGGCAACGAACGTGAACCGCCTAGAATGGCGACATGACGTCAACGCCGCCCATCGCCCCGCATGCCCTGAAGGCCGACAGCTTCGGCCGCATCCTGCTGATCGAACAGGACGGCCAGCGCTTCGTGCGCCGCGACCTCGGAGCCACGCCGCTGTGGCTGCGCCTGCCGGCCTGGTGGCTGGCCCGGCGCGAGGCCCGCGCGCTGGCACATCTGAACGGCATGCCCGACACCCCCCGTCTGCTGGCCTGGGACGGCCACTGGCTGGACCGCAGCTTCATGGAGGGCGACGCCATGTACCAGCGCCCCCCGCGCGGCGACCTGGCCTACTTCCGCGCCGCGCGCCGGCTGCTGCAACAGGTCCACCGCCACGGCATCGCTCACAACGACCTGGCCAAGGAAGCCAACTGGCTGGTCCGCGAGGACGGCCGCCCCGCGCTGATCGACTTCCAGCTCGCCGTGATCGGCAACCCGCGCTCGCGCTGGATGCGCCTGCTCGCCCGCGAAGACCTGCGCCACCTGCTCAAGCACAAACGCATGTACTGCCGCGAGTACCTCACCCCGGTCGAAAAGCGCCTGCTGAAACGCCATTCCTGGGTGCGTGACCTCTGGTTCCGCACCGGCAAGCCGGTGTACCGGTTCGTCACCCGCAAGATCCTGCACTGGGAAGACAACGAAGGGCAGGGGCCGAAGCCCTGAGAAGGCACGCAGTTGGGTGCCAGCGGTCCATGCGTGACGCATGACGCGTGATTCGCGGTGCACGGTGGTGACGTCAATGCCAACGCCAACGGGACCCTGGATGGGAAATCGGATGGGGATGTCTGGGAGACTGGTAGGGTCGCACGATAGTCGACCGCCGATAACAAACGTCACTTCATTGGGGCATGACCGCAAAACGAAGGCACGCTCCCCGCAACAACCCACGCTTGCGCCCACCACGGCATAATCAGAAATCCCACTGCTTCCCCGGAATCGCGCATGGCCAGCCTCCAAGGTAAAACCCTGTTCATCACCGGTGCCTCGCGTGGCATCGGCCTGGCCATCGCCCTGCGCGCCGCGCGTGAAGGGGCCAACGTGGCCATCGCGGCCAAATCGTCGGTCCCGAACCCCAAGCTCCCGGGCACCATCCACAGCGCTGCCGAAGCCGTGAACGCCGTTGGTGGCCAAGGGCTGGCCCTGAAGTGCGACATCCGCGAAGAAGACCAGGTGCACGCAGCCGTCGCCGCCACCGTGGACACGTTCGGCGGCATCGACATCCTGGTCAACAACGCCAGCGCGATCTGGCTGCGCGGCACGCTGGATACGCCGATGAAACGCTTCGACCTGATGCAGCAGGTAAATTCGCGCGGCAGCTTCCTGTGTGCGCAGGCCTGTCTTCCGCACCTGCTTCAGGCGGCCAACCCGCACATTCTCACCTTGGCCCCGCCGCCCAGCCTCAACCCGAAGTGGTGGGGTCCGCACACCGGCTACACGCTGGCCAAGATGGGCATGAGCTTCGTCACTCTGGGCTTGGCCGCCGAATTCGGCCCGCAGGGCGTGGCGGTGAATGCACTGTGGCCGCGCACCGTGATCGCCACTGATGCGATCAACATGATTCCGGGCGTCGATGCTGCCGGTTGCCGCACGCCACAGATCATGGCCGATGCCGCGCATGCGGTGCTGACCCGCGAAGCCGCCGGCTTCCACGGCAACTTCCTGCTCGACGATGAAGTGCTGGCCGAAGCCGGCGTCACCGACCTCAGCGGCTACGCGGTGGACCCCTCGCGGCCACTGCTGCCGGACCTTTTTCTCGACTGATCGTAGGTACCACGCCCTGCGTGGTACCCGTGCAAGGCGCGGCACGAGTGAGCGAAAACAGCGCGTTTCCGGCGGGGCTACATGCTCCGGCATTTGGGCCTGACCGAGGCCGCGAATCAGGCGCTGATGACGCCAGACCGGAGAGCAGCCACGCAGGGCGTGGCTCTACGTCTGGGGTGCCTCTCCTGCTAGAATTCCCTCTCTGGAAACGTTTTCAACACGGAGAGGTTGGATGAAGCACGCAGTACGCACGGCCACGATGGCCGTTTCGATCGCCCTGGCCCTCAGCGCCTGCGGCAACAAGTCGGCCGATCCGGCCAAGGCCGAGGCGGCGGCCGCCAGCGAAACGCTGGACGCGCAGGAAGCGCTGACCGTCAAGCTCAATGACTACATTGACTGCTACAACGCCGTTGATGCGGACCAGCATCGTGGCATCGACACCTACACCAACTGGATGAAGGATCCCGAAGCGGGCCCGACCGGAAAGGAACAGCGCGGTTACGGTCCCCGCCCGGTGGACAGCTACGGGCTGAAGAAGTGCGACGAGACGGTCAACCGCGCGCTGGCCGCCGAACCGAAGCTGCCGGCGCTGGACGCCGCAGCCAAGGACTACCTCGCCCAGCTGCACGCGCTGGAGCCGCTGGCCAAGGAAGCCTACGACTACTACAACCGCGAAGATTTCGAAGACGACAACTTCGCCAAGGGCAAGCAGATGCACGCGCCACTGATGGCGGCATGGGGCGCGTTTGCCGCGTCCAGCGAGACCTTCAGCGACGAGCTGGAAAAGCAGAACGACCAGGCCCAGCGTGAACAGCTGGCTGCGCTGGAGAAGGCTGAAGGGCGCACGATGGAGTTCTATCGTCTCTCGATGATGCTGGAGGCCAAGTCGCTGGTGGAGTTCATGAGCGATGACACCTTCGACGTCGCCGAAGGCGAGAAGCGTGTCGCTGCGTTCAACGCGATTTCCGATGAAGCCCACGCCAAGGTCAAGCCGGCGCAGAACGATACCGGCTGGAGCACGTTCGAGATGTCGGCCGAGCAGTTCCGCCGTGAGGCCAAGGACCGCGTGGCCCGCGTGCGCGACAAAAAGCCGTACAGCAAGCTGGAAATCGAGTGGATGAACAATCCGACGCTGGCCCCCAGCGGCTCACCCTCCAAGCTGTTGAACAAGTACAACGACCTGGTTCAGCGAAGCAACCGGATGTAAGAGGTTGCAAGGCGCGGCGGAACGCCCATCCGCCGCGCCTTGCCATCATTGGTTGAACACCTCAGGCAATCCCTGCCCACAGCGTCGGCAATACCGCGCGTCCGGCTCATGCCCTTCCAGCCCGCAGTGCGGGCACCCACGCGCATCGCGTCGCGCGGCCAGCTCGGCATCGCGCATGGTGCTGGCCAGCTCGGCGGTATAGATGCCGGTGGGCACGGCGATGATGCTGTAACCGATCAGGATCAGAACCGAAGTAACGAACCGTCCCAGCACGGTCTGCGGCACGATGTCGCCAAACCCGACCGTGGCCATCGTCACCACCGCCCAGTACATGGCACTGGGAATGCTGGTGAAGCCGTGATTCGGCCCTTCGATCACATACATCATGGTGCCGGCGATGATGGTGATGGTGATCACCGTGAAAAGGAACAGCAGGATCTTGCGCCGGCTGCGCCACAGCGATTCCATCAGCACGCCGCTTTCTTCGATGTAGCGGGTCAGCTTGAGAATGCGGAACACGCGCAGGATGCGCAGCGCGCGCACCACCAGCAGGCTCTGTGCGCCGGGGATGAACAACGACAGGTAGGTGGGCAGGATCGAGGCCAGGTCGATGATGCCCCAGATGCTGAACGCATAGCGCAGGGGGCGCTTCACCACCACCAGCCGCAGCAGGTACTCGGCGGTGAACAGGATCGTGAAGCCCCATTCCACCACGTACAGCCAGCTGGCGTGGGCCACATGGAAGCGCTGCACGCTGTCGAACATGACCACCAGCACGCTGGCGATGATGGCGTAGACCAGCAGCAGGTCGAAATTGCGCGAGGGCTTGGTGTCGTGGCGGTAGATGATGTCGAACCAGGTCCGGCGCCAGCCGGATTCGGTTGCAGGGTTGAGCTGGGGGGCACTGAACGGTCGCATGCGGCGCATTGTGCCCCAGCCGGGGTAGGGGGAGAATGAGACCTTTCCCGGAGCCCTTGACCGCCATGACCGCCGCTGCCCCTGACCCGCTTCTGTCCCTGTCGCATTACTACCTGCCGGTGTACAAGCCGCGCCAGGTGGTGCTCGAGCGCGGCCAGGGCGCGCGCGTGTGGGACAACCACGGCCGGGAGTTCATCGACCTGGCCGCCGGCATCGCCGTGTGCGGCCTGGGCCACAACGATCCGGACCTGAAGGCGGCGCTGATCGAGCAGGCCGGCAAGCTGTGGCACACCAGCAACGTGTTCTACAGCGAGCCGCCGCTGCGCCTGGCCGAAGAGCTGGTCACCGCCTCGCGCTTCGCCGAGCGGGTGTTCCTGTGCAATTCCGGTGCGGAAGCCAACGAAGTGGCGATCAAGTTGGTGCGCAAGTGGGCCTCCTCGCAGGGCCGCCCCGCCGACAAGCGGGTGATCGTGACCTTCCGTGGCAGCTTCCACGGCCGCACCCTGGCGGCGGTGACCGCCACCGCCCAGCCGAAGTACCAGGAAGGCTACGAGCCGCTGCCCGGTGGCTTCCGCTATGTGGATTTCAACGACGAAGTGCAGCTGGAAACGGCGATGGCCGCCGGCGACGTGGCCGCGGTGATGCTGGAGCCGATCCAGGGCGAGGGCGGGGTGATGCCGGCCAAGTCCGGCTTCCTGCAGCGCGTGCGCGAGCTGTGCGACCAGCACAACGCGCTGGTGGTGCTGGATGAGATCCAGGCCGGCATGGGCCGCACCGGCACGCTGTTCGCGCACTGGCAGGACGGCATCAAGCCGGACATCGTGACCCTGGCCAAGGCGTTGGGCGGCGGTTTCCCGATCGGTGCGATGCTGGCCGGTCCGAAGGTGGCCGAGGTGATGCAGTTTGGCGCGCATGGCACCACCTTTGGTGGCAATCCGCTGGCCGCTGCGGTGGCCCGGGTCGCGCTGCGCAAGCTGTCTTCACCGGAAATCGCGCACAACGTGGGCCGGCAGTCGCAGGCGCTGCGCGAGGGGCTGGGGAAGATCAACGACGAGTTCAAGGTGTTCAGCCAGGTGCGCGGTCGCGGCCTGATGCTGGGCGCGGTGCTGGACAAGGACTTTGCCGGGCAGGCCGGACCGATTCTGGATCATGCCGCCGAGCATGGGCTGCTCACGCTGCAGGCCGGGCCGGATGTGCTGCGCTTCGTGCCGTCGTTGAACATCAACGATGAGGAAGTGGCGGAAGGGTTGAAGCGGTTGCGGGCGGCGATCCAGTCGTTCATCGCCACGCGCTGACCGTAGAGCCGGGCTTGCCCGGCTGCCTTTGGCGTGCACCTGCGACACCCCGTCGCAGGTGAGACCTTCCAGCGCTCTCTAGAATTCACGGTGTACCCGCAAGGAGATCACCGTGAAACTGCTCGCCCCCCTGTTTCTGGCCAGCTTGGCCTTCGCTCCGTCCGCCTATGCCCGCGTCTGCGCGGTCAACGTGGACAGCACCGACCAGATGACCTTCACCCAGAAGCAGATCAAACTGGCCGGCGACTGCACCCAGGTGAAGCTCACCCTGCGGCACACCGGCAAGCTGGCGGCCACGGCGATGGGGCATAACTGGGTACTGACGAAAACGGCGGACTACCAGCCGGTGGCGATGGCAGGCATGCGGATGAAGCTGTCCGACAGCTACCTGCCAAAGAACGATGCGCGGGTGTTGGCGCATACGGCCGTAATTGGCGGTGGGCAGAGCACGTCGGTGACGTTCAGCACCGCGAAGCTGGTGAAGGGTGGGGATTACACGTTCTTTTGTTCGTTCCCCGGGCATTTCGCCATGATGAAAGGCCGTTTGATTTTCGGTTGAGAACCGAAAATCAAACGGCCGGGTAGGTAACGACCGTTGGTCGTTACCCGCGCGCCACCACAAACGCCTCACGCGCCGCGGCAATGGTTGCATCAATCACGCTGTCATCGTGCGCACTGGACAGGAACCCGGCCTCATACGCCGACGGCGCCAGGAACACCCCGCGCTCCAGCATCGCGTGGAAGAACCGGTTGAACGCAGCGGTGTCACACGCGGTGGCCTGCGCATACGTCTCCACCTTCTGATGGGTGAAGAACAACCCGAACATCGCCCCCACCTGGTTGGTGGTCACCGCCACGCCGGCTTCAGCCGCAGCGGCTTCCAGCCCGGCACACAGGCGCGCAGTCGCGGCCGAAAGACGCTCATGGAAGCCCGGCTCCTGCACCAGCTCCAGCATCGCAAGCCCGGCGGCCATGGCCACCGGATTGCCGCTGAGCGTGCCGGCCTGGTAGATCGGGCCGGCCGGGGCGATCTGCGAAAGCAGGTCGCGGCGGCCGCCGTAGGCTCCGACAGGCATGCCACCGCCGATGATCTTGCCGAAGGTGGTCAGGTCCGGGGTGATGCCGTAGTGGGCCTGCGCGCCGCCGAGGGCGACGCGGAAGCCGGTCATCACTTCGTCGAAGATCAGCAGCGCCCCGTACTGGGTGCACAGCGCGCGCAGGTGCTGCAGGTAGCCGTCGCGCGGTGGAATGCAGTTGGCGTTGCCCACCACGGGTTCGATGATCAGGCCGGCAATGTGCTCGCCCTGTTCGGCAAACAGCGCGGTGGCGGCGTCGAAGTCGTTGTAGGGCAGGGTAAGGGTGAGCTCACTCAGGCCGGCCGGCACGCCCGGGGAGGTCGGCACGCCCAGGGTCAGCATGCCGCTGCCGGCCTTGACCAGGAAGGAGTCGCCGTGGCCGTGGTAGCAGCCTTCGAACTTGACGATGCGGCTGCGGCCGGTCGCACCGCGTGCAAGGCGGATCGCCGACAGCGTGGCCTCGGTGCCGGAATTGACCATGCGCACCATTTCGCACGAGGGCACCAGCCGGGTGATGGTCTCGGCCATGGTGACCTCGGCGGCGCATGGCGCACCGAACGACAGCCCGTTGTTGATCGCGTGCTTCACCGCCTGGCGCACGGCCGGATGGTTGTGGCCGACGATCATCGGACCCCACGAGCCGACGTAGTCGATGTACTGGTTGCCGTCCACGTCATACAGGTAGGGGCCATCGGCGCGTTCGACGAAGAACGGCTCACCGCCGACCGACTTGAACGCGCGCACCGGCGAATTGACTCCGCCGGGCAGCAGCGCCTGGGCGCGGGTAAACAGGGCGTGCGAGTTGTCGTGGTTCATGCGATGGGGTCCTGGAAACGGGCGAGGCAGGCGCGCAGGGCGGCGACCGGGTCGGGGGCGGCAAAGATGCCGCTGACCACGGCGACCAGGTCGGCTCCGGCGGCGATGATCGGGCCCACATTGTCCGGGGTCAGGCCGCCAATCGCCACCCGCGGCACGCCCAGTGCGGCGGTTTGCCGCAGCAGGTCGACGCTGGCGCGGCTCCTGGTGACCTTGGTGGTGGTGGGGAAGAACGCCCCGAAGGCCACGTAGCTGGCCCCGGCCGCGGCTCCGGTGCCGGCGCGGTCAAGGCTGTCGTAGCAGGAGGTGCCGATGATGGCGTCCGGCCCCAACAGCGCCCGGGCGGCGGCGATGTCGCCGTCTTCCGCGCCCAGATGCACGCCGGCCGCGCCCACGGCCCGGGCCAGGGCCACGTTGTCGTTGATGATCAGCGGCACGCCGTGGGTGGCGCACAGCGGCTGCAATGCGGCGGCCTGGGCCTGCCGCAGGGCGGGGCTGGCGGTCTTGTTGCGGTACTGCAGCCAGGTTGCGCCGTTGGCCAGCAGCGGTTCCACCCGCGCCAGCAGGCGCACGGTGTCCGCCTCGTCGGGGGTGATCAGATAGACGCCCCGCGGGGACGTGGATGCAGCAACAGGGGTGTTCATCAATGGCTACCAGCAGCGCGACGGGAGTGGGACAATGCCGGTCAACCGTACTGCCCAGCCCCTGATTATCCAATGAGCGACACTGCTGCCACCACTTTCCGCACCTGGATGTGCGTTGTCTGCGGTTTCATCTACAGGGAAGTGGATGGTTTGCCGGAAGAGGGCATTGCCCCGGGTACTGCCTGGGAGGATGTACCGGATACCTGGACGTGCCCGGATTGCGGCGTGACCAAGGATGATTTCGAGATGGTGGAGATCGATTGACGCAGGTCGATCGCCAACGGCAGCCGGGCAAGCCCGGCTCTACGATCATGGCGACCCGGAACGCACGTGGCGATTCCAGACGGACATGGCGATCCTGGACGTAGAGCCGGGCTTGCCCGGCTGCTCTCAATGCAACCGCGGCGCGCCGGCGCCTAATTCGATCAGCTTTTCCCGAACCCACTGCGCATCACTGGCCTGCGCATTGCGCTTGAGATACAGCGCCAGGTCATGTCGCGCACCGGCCTGATGGTCCAGCTGTAAATACGCCAGGCCACGGTCACGCAGCGCGTCATCCTGCTCCGGAGCCAGCTTCAGCAGGCGGTCGGCACTGCGTGCAGCGCGGTCCCATTCGCCGCGCTCGGCGTACACCCCATGCAGGTTGCGCAGCATACGCATCAGGATCGCGCGCGCCGGCGCGGCGTCCAGAATCTGGGCCAGCACGTGGTCGTCGGGTACTTCGCCGCCCAGGTGCGAGCGGGCACGCTCGCGCAGCTCGTCCACATCCAGCGGCCGACCGCCGTTGAACGGGTCCATCACCAGCATCCCATCGTCCACCGGCAGGCGGACCAGGAAGTGCCCCGGGAAGGACACGCCGTCCAGCGGAATGCCCAGCCGGCGGGCCACTTCCATCTGCACCAGCGCCAGCGAGATCGGATTGCCCAAGCGGCGATCGAGGACCTGGTTGAGGTAGCTGTTGCGCGGATCGTAGTACTCGCCATGGTCGCCGCCGTAGCCCAGTTCATCGAACAGGTGCCGGTTCACCGCGGCGATCTTCAGCGGGAAGCGGTCCAGCGTGTCCACCTCGGTGCGCAGGTGGTCGGCGTGGCTCTGGACCAGGGCGTCATACGCGGCCGGGTCCAGATCAGGGTATTCGTCGCGTGCGATCAGCAGGGCGGTGGGCAACAGCGGCAGCGCCTCGTCGTCCAGCTCGGCCAGGCTGTCCCACGCCGGCAATGTGATCTTCCCCTGCATGACCACAGACTGGCGACAAACGCGCCGCGATTCAAGCGGCGCGCTGTGAAAAGGCCACGCGGGTGGCGGGCCCGGCGTGGCCGCGTTCAGTTGGCCTCGATGCCCGGCCCGAAGGTGAGCAGCGCGCCATCCTGCAGGCCCAGCTTCTGCGCCTGGCCGGCGTTGAGCTCCAGCACGTACTTGGCAGGGCCGCTGCTGGGATAGGGCGGGCAGCGGTCGCCGGCCGAGCACGGCGGCACGTCGCGCTGCTGGCTGACCAGCCTGCGCTGCGCGTCGAAGTACAGAATGTCCAGCGCGATACGGGTGTTCTTCATCCAGTACGCCTGCAGTTCCTGGCGGTCGTGGATGAACAGCATGCCGTGGCCTTCCGGCAGCTCGTCGCGGAACATCAGGCCGCGCGCGCGACTGGCGTCATCGGTGGCCAGCTCCACCTGGTAACGGGTCCCGGCCAGCTCCACCCAATGGCGGGTACCACTGCTTGCACAGGCGCTCAGCGAGACCAGCAGCAACAACGGCAACAACAGACGCAGCAACGACGAAGCACGCATACCGGGTGTCCTCAGTGAGAAAGTTACAGAACCTGCGGCGGCTCGCCGCCGACAATCACCACGTCCGCCGGACGACGCGCGAACAGGCCGACGCAGACCACGCCGGGCAGCTGGTTGAGTTCGCGCTCCAGCTTCACCGGGTCGGTGATCTCCAGATGATGGATGTCCAGGATCTGGTTGCCGTTGTCGGTCACCACGCCTTCGCGCCAGGTCGGCTGGCCGCCGGTCATGTCCATGATCTGACGGGCCACCAGGCTGCGCGCCATCGGAATCACCTCCACCGGCAGCGGGAACCTGCCAAGCACCTTCACCTGCTTGCTCGGGTCGACGATGCAGACGAACTGCTCGCTGGCCTCGGCAATGATCTTCTCACGCGTCAGTGCGGCACCGCCGCCCTTGATCAGGCACTTGTTGCCGTCGCACTCGTCGGCCCCGTCCACATACAGGGAAAGCTTGCCGGTGTGGTTGAGCTCCATCACCTCGATGCCGTGTTCCTTCAGCCGCGCGGTGCTCTGCTCGGAGCTGGACACGGCCCCCTTGATGCGGTGCTTGATGCGGGCCAGGCCGTCGATGAAGTAGGCCACGGTGGAACCGGTGCCGACCCCGACGATCATGCCGTCTTGAACATATTCCAGGGCTTTTTCGGCGGCCAGGCGTTTGGCTTCGGACATGGGGCAGTACTCGTGAAAGACAGAAGGAAAAAGGTCAGTGCTTTTCCAGCGACAGCAGCAGTTTCCACTGCGCGGCGGTCACGGGCAGGATCGACAGCCGGTTGCCGCGTGCGATCAGCGGGAAGCCTTCGCCCAGCGCGTCGGCATGCAGCTTGATCTCGTCCAGCGAAATGGTGTCGCGCAGCTTGCGCTCAAAGGCCACATCGACCAGCAGCCAGCGCGGTTCTTCGCGGGTGGCCTTGGGGTCGTAGTAATCAGACTTCGGGTCGAACTGGGTGTCGTCCGGGTAGGCTTCGGTGGCCACCGTGGCGGTGCCGACGATGCCCGGCACCTTGGTATTGGAGTGGTAGAACAGCACGCCGTCGCCGACCTTCATGCCGTCGCGCATGAAGTTGCGCGCCTGGTAGTTGCGCACGCCGTTCCAGGGTTCCTGGCCCACGCGCTGCAGGTCGTCGATGGAAAAGGCGTCCGGTTCGGACTTCATCAGCCAGTAGCGCTTGCGTGCGGTCATGCGGTGTCTATCGGGGAATGAACGTGGTGGTTTCGGTACAGATCGCATCCACGCCGACGTCCCACGGCTGCACCGGCAGGTCATCGACCTGCTGGGCAGCGAAGCCAACACCGACCAGCCACGGTGGAGCCGGGCGGGCCTGGCGGAATGCGAAGCTGCGATCATACCAGCCGCCTCCCATGCCCAGCCGCCGGGCCTGCGCGTCGAAGCCCACCAGCGGGGCCACCACCAATGCCATCTGCTCGGCGGCCAGGGTGTCGCCGGCGGCCACGTCTGGTTCGGGAATGCCGTAGCGGTTGGCGGTGAGCGGCTGGCCCGGACGCCAGGGCGCAAAACGCAGCACGTCGCCGCTGAGCACCGGCAGACAGTAGGTGAGGCTGTCGGGCAGGCGCATCTGCCAGCGGTGCAGGGCGATTTCGCCATCCAGTGCCCAGTACCCGGCAACAAAGCCGTGGGTCGGGGTGAAGGGCAGGGCGAACAGGGCATCAGCCAGCTGCTCGGCCGCTTCAATGCGCTGTGCGGCGGGAATGTCGCGGCGGCGTTGGCGCAGCTGCTGGCGCAGTGCGGAGCGCGGGTCGGTCATGCCAGGGTCCGGGCAGCGGTACAGGGCGGCGGATAAAACAAGAGCGACGCTCCGGTGGAACGTCGCTCTTGCAGGAATACTGCATTCTCCGCGGTGACGATGCGTGCGAAACGACCTTGAACCCGGGGTTCAAGTGGGTACGCTGGGACTCCATCGGGCTTCCCGCTACAAGGCGGACCTGCACTCCCGGCGTCGTCGCGCACCCGTGGTCGTAATTAAGGGACAAGGCGAATGTTTGCACACGCCGTCGTTCACAGCAGAGAACGCAGGGCCATTATAGCCAACCCCACCGATTCGGGTACCCCCGTTCGTCGGTCGGATTGCAGGCCAATTCAGGCACCGTCGAATGCGCGGTCCAAGCGCCGGTTCAGGTCGGAAAGCGTCTGCTGCAGGGCCGTCGCCTGCTGCGCGTGCTCGTCGCGCAGTTGCTGCAGTTCATGGGCCAGATTCAGCGCCGCCAGCACGGCAATGCGGTCCACTGCGGCCATGCGGTTGCTGCCGCGGATCTCGCGCATCTTGGCGTCGAGCAGGCGCGCGGCGGCGGTGAGGCTTTCGCGTTCATCCGCGCCCACGCCGACGGTGTACTCACGATCCAGAATTCGGACACTGACCGGTTCGGACTGGCTCATGTGTGCTGCTCCAGGGATTTGAGCCGGGTGATCATCGCTTCCACCCGGGAGCGGGCCTGCTCGTTCTTGGCCAGCAGCTGCGACCGCTCATTGACCAGCTGCTCCTGCTGGTGGCGCAGGCTGCGGTTTTCCTCGGCCAGGCGCTGGTTGCGTTCGAGCAATGCCTCGACCCGGGCGGCAAAGGCCTGTAGCTGGGCGATGGCATCTGAAGGTTCCATGCCCCGCACCATAGCGCAGGCAGCGCCCCGGCCGCTACCTGTCCATTGCTACACTGCGAAGCTGCCAACCCGTAAGTGTGACCGAGCCCGAAATGACCGAACTTCCGACTGTCCAAGACGTTACCCAGGCGAGCCAGGCCCTGGGCCTGGGGGCCAGCGCGGCCGAGCTGCACGGCGGCCTGTGCGGCTGGCTGTCGGCCGGTGGTGCGGCCGTGCGCGAATGGCCGGCCAAGGTGCTGGCCGATGACAGCCTGCCGGCGGCGCAGGAAGGGGACACCCTGGATGACCTGCTGACCGCGACCGTGGCCCAGCTGGAGGACCGTGACTTCGCGTTTGAACTGCTGCTCACCGACGCCACCGATACCACTTCGCAGGCCGACGCGCTGTTTGCGTGGGCACGCGCCTTCTTGGGCGGCTTCGGGCTGGGCGCGGGCGGCAACCGTCCGGTGCTGTCTGAAGAAGGCGAAGAAGCATTGACCGACCTGGCCAAGCTGGCCCAGGTGTCGGTGGAAGACTTCGAGAGCGGCAATGACGACGACGAAGACGCACTGGCCGAGATCGAGGAGTTCGTGCGCGTGGCCGTGCTGCTGCTGCACGGCGACTGCGTGATGGGCGCGCGTCACCGCCAGCGCCTGAACTGAGATGGATATCCAGCAGCTGACCGGAATCAGCGCGAACGAATACAGGCACCGCCGCCAGCAGTTGATGGAGATGGCCGGTGATGACGCCATCCTGGTGCTGCCGGCCGCCTCCGAGCGGGTGCGCAGCCTGGACACGCATTATCCGTTCCGCCAGGACTCGGATTTCTGGTACCTGAGCGGCTTCCCGGAGCCGGACGCGGTGCTGGTGCTGATTCCGGGGCGCCGGCACGGCGAGGTGATCCTGTTCTGCCGCGAGCGCGACGCCGAACGCGAGGCATGGGACGGCGCGCGCGCGGGCCAGGAGGGGGCCGTGGCGGACTACGGCATGGACGATGCCTATCCGATCGATGACCTCGACGACATCCTCCCGGGCCTGCTGGAAGGCCGGTCGCGCGTGTACTACCACTTCGGCCGCGACGCGGATTTCGACCTGAAGCTGATCGGCTGGGTCAACCGCGTGCGCTCGCAGGTACGCCATGGCGCGCAGCCGCCGCATGAATTCCTGGAGCTGGGGCATCTGCTGCACGAGCAGCGGCTGTTCAAGTCACCGGCCGAAGTCGCGCTGATGCAACGCGCGGCGCAGATCACCGTGCAGGCGCACCGCACCGCCATGCGGGTTGCGCGTCCTGGCATGTTCGAATACGAACTGCAGGCGGATCTGGAGCGCGACTTCCGTGCCAATGATGCCTGGCCGGCCTACGGCAGCATCGTCGGAGCGGGCGCGAACGCGTGCATCCTGCACTACCGCGGCAACAATGCGCGCAGCCACGATGGTGATCTGGTGCTGATCGATGCCGGCGCGGAGTTCCGCGGCTACGCCAGCGACATCACCCGCACGTTCCCGGTCAACGGTCGTTTCAGCGCCGAGCAGCGCGCGCTGCATGACCTGGTTGGGGCGGCGCAGGCGGCGGCACTGGCGCAGGCACGACCGGGCGTGCCGTATGAAGCCGGTCACCTGGCGGCGGTGCAGACCCTCACCGAGGGCCTGCTGCGGTTGGGGCTGCTGCAGGGCACGCTGGAAGAGAACATTGCCCAGGGCCATTACCAGCGTTTCTACCGGCACAAGACGGGCCATTGGCTGGGCCTGGATGTGCACGACGTCGGCGACTACCGCCTGGCGGGCGACTCACGCCTGCTCGAGCCGGGCATGGTGTTCACCATCGAGCCGGGGCTGTACGTGAGTGCGGACGACCGCAGTGTGGACGCGCGCTGGCGCGGCATCGGCATCCGCACCGAGGACGACGTGCTGATCACCGACGACGGCCACCGCGTGCTGACCGAAGGCCTGGCACGCAGCGCCGACGAGATTGAAGCGGAGATGGCGGCTTCGCGTTGATCGCCTGATCGTCTGATCGTCTGATTGCACGATTTACGGAATGCCGGGCTTTGCCCGGCTGCTGACGGATTTGTGCGAACAGCCGCTGGTCACGGCATGTCTGGTTTGGCGGCTCGGGACGGGCGTTCCGGGGGACGCTGTGAATACGTCCATGTAAGCTCATCGCCGCTTGCACGTGTACGCAATCCTGCGCACACGGCAAGGCCGGGGTTGGGCGTCCTGCCCAACCCGTCGGGCGCATGCGCCCGACCCATGCGGCTCGTGCCCCCTCCAGCCCACCCCGAACCGCCATCGACAGTGCGTCGGTGGCCATCGAAGATCAAAATCAACGGCGGCCCCGATCCCTTGTCATGCGTTACCGATTGTTGGGAATTTCACGGCGATCGTCTGTCGACCGATTCCACCGGGGCCGGTCACGGGTTTTGATCTTCCGTGGCCACCGACTCCCTGTCTGGGGCGTGCCGGGGTGGGTTTTCGGGACCCTCAAAAACATGGATGTTTTTGACGAGCCTCCATGGATGGATTCACGGCGTGTCCCGCAAACCCACCCCGGTGCGACCAAATACGGGAACCGATGACCACTGGGTGTTCGCACGAATCCAACAGCAGCCGGGCAAAGCCCGGCGATCCGTAGATTGTGCAATCAAAGAATCAATCAGTCAGGCAGTCAGGCGACGATCACGCCTCGGCAAACGCCGGGCGGGTGAGGTTGTCGGCGTCGGCTTCGGTGCACATCACTTCGTCTTCGATGCGAATACCGCCGTAGGGGCGGAAGAAGTCCACGCGGCTCCAGTCGATGCTGTCGCCGTGGCCGCGCTGCTTCACTTCGTCCAGCAGCATGTCGATGAAGTACACGCCCGGTTCGATCGTCACCACCATGCCCGGTTCAAGCGTGCGGGTCAGGCGCAGGTACGGGTGGCCCTGCGGGCGTTCGATGCGTCCGCCGCTGTCGCTGGCCGCGAAGCCCGCCACGTCATGTACCTGCAGACCGATCAGGTGGCCCAGGCCGTGCGGGAAGAAGGCCGCGCTCACGCCCGTCGCCAGCGCCGCTTCCGGCGATACCTTCAGCACCCCGAAGTCCTTCAGGATGCCCATCAGCGACAGATGGGCGTCCACATGCAGCTGCTTGTAGTCCACGCCCGCGCGCACGCCCGCGCACATCCGCTGCTGCGCGGCGTCCACCGAGTCGACCAGGGCCTGGAACTCGTCGTGCCCCGCTGCTGCATAGGTGCGGGTGATGTCGCTGGCATAGCCGAACGCGCTGGCACCGGCATCGATCAGGAAGCTGCGCAGCGGCTGCGGCGCGGTTTTTCCCAAGTCGGTGTAGTGCAGCACCGCCGCGTGTTCGTTCAGGCCCACGATGTTGCCGTAGGGAAGCTCGTTTGCATCCTGGCCCACTGCGCTGCAGTACGCCATGTGGATCTCGAACTCGCTCGCGCCGGCGCGGAACGCGCCTTCCGCGGCACGGTGGCCACGCACGCCGAGGCGCTGGGCCTGGCGCATCAGTGCGATTTCATACGGCGTTTTCACCGCACGGTGCCAGTCCAGATAATGCAGCACCTGCTCTGGATTGTTGGGCACGAACGCACCCAATGCGCTCTGCGGCTCACCCAGGATGGCGCAGCGCGACGCGTCCGCAGGCAGCAGGCCCGGTGCCTGGTCCGGGGTGCGGATGATCTCGATGTCGAAGTGTTCCACCCACCAGCCATTGGGCGCGTCCGGCACCACATGCCAGTAGTCGAACGGCTGGTGGAAGATCACCTTCGGGCGCTCGCCCGGCGTGTACACCAGCCAGCTGTTGGGAACCTTGGTCAGCGGCAACCAGGCCTTGAAGTTCGGATTCACCGCGTACGGATAGTCGCGGTCGTCGAACATCTGGTAATGCAGCGTGCCGCTGGGAATGACCAGATGGTCGAAGCCACCACGCGCCAAGGCTTCGTCGGCGCGCTGGGCAAGCACGCGGACATGATGGGAATACAGGGCACCAAGGTCGGGCAGGTTCATTGCGGAAGCTCACAGGGCAGTGCGGAGTGCAGCCCCTGATTCTGCCCCAATTGGCCTGCCTGCGCTGTGCAGGAACCGGCGCTCAGGGTGCCGAAGTTTCCTGCTCCACCCACGCCCTGAGCAGGGCGCGGTGCTCGCTGCTCAGGGTCAGGAAGCGGAATCCGGTCCAGAACTGGCCCGGGGCGTTGCTTTCCTCGTGCCACAACAGATGTGCGCCCACATCCAGCGGGATCGGTTGGCCGCCGGGGCCTGGAATGGCGAAGCGGAACTGGAACAGCGCGTCGTCGACCATCGGCACCGAGGCAATCATCAGCATGCCGGTTTCCGATACGTTGCCCAGCCGTCCGATCACCGCTTCGGCCATCACGTCGGTGACCGGCACCTGCTCGGTGACCTCGCGGCGTCGCGCGCGGCGGGTGTTCTTGTCGTCGCTCATGCGGCTCCCTCCGCCGGGGTGTTGTTGCCGGCCAGCGAGCGCAGCGTGCGCAGGGTCGCCTGCCAGGCCCGGTCGATCAACCGGCTCTTGTCTTCAGTGACAATGCGCGCCTGGCCGTGCGCCATCAGGCGCGCCAATGCGTCCAGCGAATGCTCGGCCACCTTCTGTCCGCGCGGATTCACAAACAGCGCATTGTCGGTGATCAGGCTGTACCAGCTCAGGCGCTGGCGTCGCACGTCGCCCTGCTGGTTGGTGGTGAATTCGAACCACGTGCCAAAGGGCAGGGTGCGCAGCTGCTTGTAGAGCTCTTCCTCGCCCGCCGTGCGTGCCAGTGGCGCGGCCTTGCGCGGGTCGTGGCCGTCGGCCTGCTCACCCAGCCGGCTGCGCGCGCGCAGTCGCGCGGTCAGCTCGGTACGTGAGCTGCTTTCGTCTTCGCCGCCGGGAGTGGACAGCCGGCGCGAAATCGCAGCAGCTTCGTCCTGGTGATAGCCCACCTGCAGCAGCGCCGCTTCCACCTGCTGGCCGAGCTCGAGGTCGCTGCCGGCGCTGCCGGGCGGCTGACAGGTGATCTCGGCAATACGCGCGGTCTCCTGCGCACGCTGCTGCCATTGCTCGGAGCCTTCTCCGTTGCGCAGCAGGGTCAGGGTGAGGACGTCGGACCAGGCCTGCTTGAGCAGCGACTGCACGAACCGCGGCGGCGCGGCGTCCGCACACAGCTGTTCGATGCTGGTTCCGGCCTGCTGCTTGGCCGATTCCAGGCGCTCCTTGCCGCGTGCGGCTTCCACGTGGCGGCGTTCGGCCAGCTCGGCCTTGTGCGCCAGAGCGCGGAAATGCTGCTGGACCTCTTCATTGGCGGCTTCGAACACCGCACTGTCGCCTTCGTAATCGGTGACCACTTTCTCCACGGCGCGGTCGAGCTTCTGCACCAGCTGCGGGTCGACGTCTTCCTCGCCCAACCAGTTGGCACCCGCTTCAGCGACGGCGTTGAGCAGCTCGCGCGCTGGGTGCTGGTCGCGCACGAAGAACGCGGGGTCGCTCAGCGCGGCGCGCGCGACCGGAACCTGCAGGCGGGTCAGCAGGTCCACCGCGGCGGCATCGGGCCGCACTTCGCGCTGGATCTGACCGTACAGCATGTTCAGCAGGTCGAAAGTATCGTTGTCCTTGACCGTCAACGCGGCCTGCGGACCGTGGTCGGCGCGCATCTGCGCGAGCAGGGCGTTGTGCAGGTCGGCCATGCTGCGACGGGCGTGGACGGTCTGCGACTGCAGCTTGGCCAGGGTGGCATGCACGCTGGCACTGGCCAGCGGTTGCGCGGGCGTGCTGCCGGTAGCGTCGGCAGGCGCGGGCGCTGCCCCCCCCTCGGTGACGTGGTGCCTTTCGTCTGGCA